>NZ_JBNDHS010000012.1:0-95850 GCF_056755095.1 Rhizobium sp. SVR5-9E
CGACCTTGTCGACCGCGCCCATGCGTGGCGGAACGATGAGGCCGAGTTTCTTGGCCACCGGCTTGATGGTCCATCCCTGCACCAATAGCGAGACGAGCACGATGATGAAGGCGGTGTTGAAGTAGATTTGCCCGTTCGGAAGCCCGCCAAGGATCGGCATGATGGCGAGCAGGATCGAGACCGCACCGCGGAGGCCGACCCAAGCCACGAAGCCGATCTCCTGCTGCGTATAATCAAAGGGCAGCAGCGAAAGCCAGACCGCGAGCGGGCGGGCGACGAAAATCAGGAAGAGCGCAAGCGCAACCGCAGGCAGGACGATCGCCGGAAACTGCGATGGCGTGGCGAGCAGGCCAAGCACGAGGAACATGATGATCTGCGCCAGCCAGGTCAGGCCGTCCTGGAAGCGCTTGACGGAGCCGAGCGCCGGCAGCTTGCGGTTTCCGGCATAGATGCCCGCGACATAGACAGCCAGGAAGCCACTGCCGCCGACGGCGCCGGTGAAGGAAAAGACCAGCATGGCGAGACCGAGCACGAAGATCGGCGTGAGGCCGCGGTCGGTGTCCAGACGGCCGACCACCTGTGTGATCATCATGCCGCCGAGCAGCCCGAGAATGACGCCAAGGCCCATTTGCTCGACGAACATTGCGAGCATGCCGATATCCATGCCGGCATAGCCTTCGCCGCTGGCGAGCAGTTCAACCAGCGCAATGGTAAGGAAGATTGCCATCGGATCGTTGGTGCCGGATTCGACTTCCAGTGTCGAGCGCACCTTGTCACGGATGTTGATGCCGCCGATGCGCAGCAGGAAGAATACGGCCGCCGCATCCGTCGAGGCGACGATCGAGCCGAGCAGCAAGCCTTCGAGCCAGCTGAAACCAAGAAGCCACACTGCCGCCACGGCAAAGAGGCTGGCGGTTAGCAGCACGCCGACGGAGGCAAGCGCCAGCGACGGGACGGCAGAAAGTTTGAAGGCCTGGATCGACGTGCCGCAACCGGAATCGAAAAGAATGACGGCAAGCGCAATCGAGCCGAGGGTGTAGGCGAGATAGTTGTTGTTGAATTCGATGCCGAGCCCGTCGACGCCCGCGGCAAGGCCAATCGCCAGGAACAGCAGAAGGAGCGGAGCACCGAAGCGAAAGGCGAGCAAGCTCGAAAAGGCGGCAAGAAGCACGAGCGCCGTTGATACCAGCACGACGATATAGAATGCTTCCACGTCAATCCCCTTTCAACGCCCGCACCGCCAGCGCGCCCCGCCTTGCAGCGATTCCATCCCTCCACGCTTGTTCCGCTGCATCAGTAAACGGCAAAACAGGGCGGAAGGGTAGGCCTAACGGCTTAACCTCGGTCACCTGCGGTACCATGCGGCTGAACGGCTTGCCGGATGGCTGGCCGATGCGGATGCTACGGGAAAGAATCTATATAAAGAATTTATAGGAAAATCAGGCGAGAGGAGGGCAGGGAACCCAGCGAGGCAGTTTTTGTTTGAGGCTCTTAGAGGCGGCTTAAATTTTCTTCACCGCATATCGCTTCTGGATTCTATCCACGAGCGTACCATCTCGGAGCGGTATGCTTTCGAGGGTTCGATAGGTACGGAATCCCATCTTTTCATAGTATGCCAGCCCGCCGGTATTGTCGGCACGGATGGTTGCGTTGATGAACTCGATATTGAGCTCCTCGGCGGCGGAAAGGGTTGCGGCGAAGAGCGCAGTGCCGACGCCGCGTATCTTCGGGCTCCTGCGGGAAAAGGTTCCGATGTCGGCCCATCCCTCAGGCAGATTTTCGTAAAGGCTCAAGAACTGAAAGCCGGCGATGCTCGCCCCCGCCTGTGCGACATGGCAGGTCAAGGCGGACTCGCCGGCAATGAACCAGTCGGTCAGCTCCTCAATCGAAAGAGGGGTTTCCAGGGCGGTCGTGCCGCCAGCTTCAATGATCTCATTGAGAAGCTCGCAGAGTTCCTCTGCATCGTCCGGGCTCGCACGTCGAATATCAAGATGCACCATAGTCTTCTATCCACCTATTACCGAGTAAGCTGGGGGCAGTTCGTGTTATTCGAAACGGAACGCGTGGCGCAGTCAATCGCTCAAAATAAAAGCGGCCCGGTTGCCCGAGCCGCTTTCGACGATCTGTATCGCGACGCTCTTAGATGAGCTTTGCGAAAGCAACGGCCGTGTCGGACATGCGGCTGGAGAAGCCCCACTCGTTGTCGTACCAGGACAGAACGCGCACGAAGTTGCCTTCCATGACCTTCGTCTGATCGGTTGCGAAGATCGAGGAGTGGCTGTCATGGTTGAAGTCGCGGGAAACGAGCGGCTCGTCGGTGTAGCCGAGGATACCCTTGAGCTTGCCGTTTGCGGCAGCCTTGATCGCTTCGTTGATTTCGCCGACGGTCGTCGCCCTCTTGGCAACGAACTTGAAGTCGACGACCGAGACGTTCGGGGTCGGAACGCGGATCGACGTGCCGTCGAGCTTGCCCTTCAGATGCGGCAGAACGAGGCCAACGGCCTTGGCGGCGCCCGTCGAGGTTGGGATCATCGACAGAGCCGCAGCGCGGGCGCGATAGAGATCCTTGTGCATCGTGTCGAGCGTCGGCTGGTCGCCGGTGTAGGAGTGGATGGTGGTCATGAAGCCGTGGTCGATGCCGACGGCGTCGTCGAGAACCTTCACGACCGGCACGAGGCAGTTCGTCGTGCAGGAGGCGTTGGAGATGACCGTGTGCTCCTTGGTGAGCTGGTCATGGTTGACGCCAAAGACGACGGTCAGGTCGGCGCCGTCGGCAGGAGCCGAAACGATGACGCGCTTGGCGCCGGCCGTCAGGTGAGCGGCAGCCTTATCGCGTGCGGTGAAGATGCCGGTGCATTCCATCGCGATGTCGACGCCGAGTTCCCTGTGCGGAAGCGTCGCCGGATCCTTGATCGCGGTCACCTTGATCGGCTTGCCGTTGCCGACGATGATCGTGTCGCCTTCGACCTTCACCGTTGCCGGGAAACGGCCGTGGATTGAGTCGTAGCGCAGCAGATGCGCGTTGGTCTCGACAGGGCCGAGGTCGTTGATGGCGACCACTTCGATATCCGTGCGGCCGGATTCGACGATGGCGCGGAGAACGTTACGGCCGATGCGGCCGAAGCCGTTGATGGCAACCTTTACAGTCATTAGCATTTACTCCGTGAATATAAGGCTTGCGGTGGAGTGGAGAGCGCCGGAGCGCTCCCCTTAGAGCTTGGCTTCTGCTGCGGCGACGACGGCTTCCGCCGTGATGCCGAAATGCTTGTAGAGCTCCTTGTACGGGCCAGAAGCGCCGAAGCTCTTCATGCCGATAAAGGTGCCTTCAGGGCCGATGAAGGCGTCCCAGCCTTCGCGGACAGCGGCTTCGACGGCGATCTTTACCGGCGAGTTGCCGATGACCGCCTTGCGATAGGCTTCCGGCTGCTCGAAGAAGAGCTCGGTGCATGGGACCGAGACGACGCGGGTGGAAACGCCCTTGCCTTCCAGCGCTGCGCGTGCGGCTACGGCGATCTCGACTTCGGAGCCCGTAGCGAAAATCGTAACCTTGGCGTCGTCGGCTCCGGCGAGCGTGTAGGCGCCCTGTGCCGAGAGGTTCTTCTCGCTGTATTCCGTGCGGACAGCCGAGAGGTTCTGGCGGGTGAGCGCCAGGCCCGACGGACGGTTCTTCGTCTTGATGGCGATCTGCCAGCATTCGGCGGTTTCCGTCGCGTCGGCCGGACGGAAGATCATCAGGTTCGGGACAGCACGCAATGCCGCAAGCTGTTCGACCGGCTGGTGGGTCGGGCCGTCTTCGCCGAGACCGATCGAGTCATGCGTCAGCACGTGGATGACGCGGATGCCCATCAGCGCAGCCAGGCGGATCGGCGGGCGGCAATAGTCCGAGAAGATGAGGAAGCCGCCGCCGTAGGGGATCAGGCCGCCATGCAGCGAGATCCCGTTCATCGCGGCTGCCATGCCGTGTTCGCGGATGCCGTAATGCATGTAGCGGCCGGCGAAGTCCGTCGGCGTGATCGAATGCATCTGGCTGGTCTTGGTGTTGTTCGACGGCGTCAGGTCGGCCGAGCCGCCGAGCGTTTCAGGCAGGAAGCCGTTGATGACTTCGAGTGCATCTTCCGAAGCCTTGCGGGTTGCCACCGTCGGCTTCGTTTCGGCGAGCTTCTTCTTGTATTCGCTGATGGCAGCGTCGAAACCTTGCGGCAGTTCGCCGGCGAAGCGGCGGGTGAACTCGGCCTTCTTGTCGGAGGCGGCAAGACGGCCTTCCCAGGCCTTGACGGCATCAGCCGAGCGCGTGCCGGCCTTGCGCCAGGTATCCAGAATGTCCTCCGGGACGACGAAGGCTTCGGCGTGCCAGTTCAGCGCCTCGCGGGTCGCGGCGATTTCGTCGGCACCGAGCGGGTTGCCGTGCACCTTGTGGGTGCCCTGCTTGTTCGGTGCGCCGAAGCCGATGATGGTCTTGCAGGCGATCAGCGTCGGGCGATCGGACTTCTGCGCCGCTTCGATCGCCGCGCCGATGGCGGCTTGGTCGTGGCCGTCCAGTTCGATCGTGTGCCAGTGAGCCGCCTTGAAGCGGGCAACCTGGTCGGTCGAGTCAGACAGAGAGACGGCGCCGTCGATGGTGATCGAGTTGTTATCCCAGAAGACGATGAGCTTGTTGAGCTTCAGATGGCCCGCAAGCGCGATCGCTTCCTGGCTGACGCCTTCCATGAGGCAGCCGTCTCCCGAGATGACATAGGTATAATGATCGAGCAGATCGGCGCCGAATTCCTCGCGCAGCTTCCGCTCTGCAATCGCCATGCCGACAGAGTTGGCAATACCCTGGCCGAGCGGCCCGGTCGTCGTTTCGATGCCCGTGGCGTGGCCGTATTCCGGGTGGCCGGCGGTCTTGGAGCCGAGCTGGCGGAACCGCTTGATCTCCTCGATCGTCATGTCGGGGTATCCGGTGAGGTAAAGTACCGAATAGAGGAGCATCGAGCCGTGGCCGGCTGACAGCACGAAACGGTCGCGGTTCGGCCAGTGCGGCTTCTTTGGGTCGAAGCGCAGATACTTGGTGAAGAGAACGGTGGCGACATCCGCCATACCCATGGGCAGGCCCGGGTGGCCCGAATTTGCCTTTTCGACGGCGTCCATGGAGAGGAAACGGATCGCATTGGCCATGCGATCATGTTGTTCGGGAGAGGTCATGGCTTTTCCACGGGGTTCCGGTGTCAGGAGATGGCCTTGAGCCTTCTGAAGACCATCGATGAAAGCGCGGTGAGACATAGCAGTTGGAACGGCCAAGTCAATAAACGGCGGGCCATGTCGGGGTCACGTTACGGCGATTTTTGACTTTTGACCGAGTGGTTGTACAAAAGACGAGTCCTCGCCTGCGTGGTATGAACATTCCAGTCATCCACAAGATAGGGCCCATGCCGTGACACGGCTTTTATTGACGTGCCGTCAGCTAGCTGCATATCCTTTTGAAATCACTGGACCTGCATTGGATGCCGATTCGAGAGGTCTCGCGCGAAGGAACGGACAGCGACATGACTCCCACAGGTAAAACCATGGAAGCGGCGCTCAACGAGCTGAAGCAAGCTATTTCCGGGCTGGAAAACGCCGTGGACATGCGCATTGAGCGCCAGCGCGAGCAGGGCGATATCGAAAGTGAGGTTCGGCGCGTTCATGCCGACCGCTCCAAGCTCGCGCAGGAGTTGGACCAGGCCGAATTCCGTGCCAACCGGCTGGAAGAGGTCAATCGCGAAGTTTCGCGAAGGTTGGTAACGGCGATGGAAACGATCCGCGCGGTCCTGGACCGCTAATGGAAAGACACTGCTATGGCGCAGGTAACGGTAACGATTGATGGAAAAGCCTACCGAATGGCCTGTGAGGAGGGGCAGGAAGAACACCTGACCGACCTCGCCGACCGCTTCGACCGCTATGTCGGCCATCTTAAGGGGCAGTTTGGCGAAATCGGAGATTTGCGGATCACCGTCATGGCGGGGATCATGGTGATGGACGAGATCTCCGAGCTGAGCCGCCGTTTGGCCGGGCTGGAAGCCGAACTCGCAACGCTGCGCGGCCATCGCGACACGGTTCTCGCTGCCACCGCGCGGACGGAAGAAAGCCTTGCTGAAGCGATTGGCGAGGTGACGAACCGCATTCGCGGCATCACCGACAAACTCAACGGCCGCGCGCCGGCGGAGCTGAATTAAAATTGCCTGGATGGCTGCCGCACCCACTGGTGCGGACGCCCTAATACCCCTATATTCGTCTTCGCGGTCTGCGCCTCTCGACAGGAACAATGAATCCTCGGGGCCTTACCCGATCCTATGGGAGCTGTCCCTGTCCGGGCTCGTGGGTCTGGACATACGGCGCCCACCTACTTTCGTAGGCGCCCAGGATCGAACGCTTCCATCGGTTGCGTGGATCGCGCATCATTTTTCAGCGGACGATGTCCGCCCCTCGTCTATCCCGATATCTTTTTTGATATGGCTGCTCAGCGCGGCCGCAGCCTGTGGGCGTGCCGCGGGTTCACGTAACCCGGCATCGGTAAGGGCGCTCTGAAACCGCACTAATACATTCAGGATTTTCATCGTAAGCGTCATGGTCTTTCTCCATAACGCCAATTTAAGTGCGAACCGGTCTGGCGTATAATGAAACTCGCTGGCAATATTCATGAGAGATTTTCATGTCAGACCGCCCGTTGCCGCCGCTTTCGACACTGCAGGCCTTCTGCGCCATTGCCGAGACGGGCGGCTTTGGCCGCGCGGCGGAGCGGCTTGGGCTGACGCAGACCGCCATCAGCCATCAGATCGCCCAGCTGGAAGGCTGGATGGGTGGCCGACTTTTCGAGCGCGGGCGGCACGGAGCGCGGCTTTCGCCGCTTGGGCTCAAGCTTCAGCCGGAAATTTCTGCTGCGTTGACAGCGCTCGAAACGGTCCTGCATCACGGACGAGCGGCCAGCGCCAGTCCTTCGCTTGTCATCGCTACGACACCGGAGTTTTCGAGCCAATGGCTTGCGCCGCGGCTGGAAGCATTCTGCCGCCGCTATCCCAAAATCGAGGTCCGGACGGCCGTCGCTTATCAGCGACCGGATTTCGCAAGCGTCGATTTGGCAATCTGGCTTGGACGCGGCGGTCCCGACCTCGTCACCGAACCGCTGTTGCTCGACGATGAATTCGTGGTCTGCGCACCCGAGCTGTCTCGCAGGCTTCCGAGCCGAGGCGCCATTCGCGCAGCGCCGTTGCTTCTCTATCGCGGCATGCGTCACACGGTGCTCGACTGGCAGCGATGGTACGAACAGATTGGCGTCGATCCCAAAGCCGAGGAGCTTGCCGGTTTTGACATCGTGGAGGCGGTTCGCGATGCGCAGGTCTTCGATGCTTTCGAGGAGATGCTGGAAGCCTGCGGCAGGGGAGAGGGCTTTGCGCTTGTCCGCAGCTCGCTCGTGGGCGCAGACCTCGATTCAGGCAAGCTCGTACGTTGCTTTGTCGAACAGCAGCCGGCTGCACTGAATTATGCCTTGCTCTATCCGGCCGGCGCCTTGGAGAAATCTTCGGTAGCGCTTTTCAGGAAGTGGCTCGTCGGCGAGACCGGACAGGAGCAATTTCGCCGGTAGCTCGTGATGCAGCACGCCGGGAAGCGCCGATCGTCGCCGGCCTCAGTGGACGCGGTGGTCCAGCTTTAGCCTTATTCGGCTGCTGCCAGAAACAACCTGTTCTGTGAGGAAGAGGCGAGGGCCTGCACCCGGGCTTCTGCCTTGGCGATCAGCTGATAAAATTCGTCCTGCGCTTCGACATCCAGCTGGATGACCGCATTCACATCGTCCGGCGTATCGCAGACGCACGCGACCGCCGATATAGGACAGACGCCGCCAGGATAGCGCTTGCCCGTACCGCTATAGGCACGGCGGCCCCAACGTTCCGAGTAGACCGTTTCCTCGCGGTCGAGGGACAGGATTGTTCCTTTGCAGGCCGTTACAATGGCCGCCTTGCCGTAAGCGAACCAGTGATAGTTCAGCTTCCGCAGGATATATTTGCCAGTAATGTCTTCACCGGCCAGTTCAGCGGGATCTTGAATCATTCTGATCATGACGGCTTCCTCAAGGTTGGAAGCAATATCCTGCATGTCTCGGTGCGCGGCAAGTCGAAAAACATCAGCTTTTATAAAGGTTTAGTAACAAACTATTTCCGATTCTTACAAACTTCCGGCGTCGAGCTCGGCCGCTCATGACGGAATTTGATGAATTCAATTCACAAGTGTTGCGCTTTGCGAGGGATTAATTCAGGAAAGCCGCTCACCCACATTCGGACCCGAACAAGAACCAGGCGCCCAAGTCCTGGGTGCGTCATCGATCGGGTCAATTCATGCCACTTGCTCTTTTTGCTCTGACGATCGCGGCCTATGCGATCGGAACCACGGAATTCGTCATCGTCGGTCTGCTGCCGACAGTCGCCAGCGACCTCCATATCACCCTGCCGCTCGCCGGTCTCATTGTCAGCGTCTATGCGCTCGGCGTCACCTTCGGCGCGCCGATCCTGACGGCATTGACCGGACGGATCGAACGCAAGCCGCTGCTGCTCGGGCTGATGGCGCTTTTCGTTGCCGGAAATGCCATGGCGGCACTTAGCCCGGCTTATGCGCCGCTGCTCGTCGCACGCGTGCTCTCAGCCTTCGCGCATGGCGTATTCTTCTCCGTCGGCTCGACGATCGCCGCCGATCTCGTGCCGGAAAACCGCCGCGCCTCTGCGATTGCCATGATGTTCATGGGATTGACCGTCGCGATCGTCACCGGCGTTCCGCTCGGCACTTTCATCGGCCAGACCTTCGGATGGCGGTCGACGTTTGCTGCCGTGGCCGTGCTCGGCGTGATCGCCTTTGCTGCAATTGCCCTGCTGCTGCCGTCGAACCTCACCAAGGCTGAACCCGCGACACTCAAGCAGCAGGTCGGCGTTCTCGGCAGCGGTCGGCTGCTGATTGTCTTTGCAATGACCGCTTTCGGCTACGGCGGCACTTTCGTTGCCTTTACCTTTCTCGCATCGATCCTGCAGGAGGTTACCGGGTTTTCCGCCTCCGCCGTCAGCCTGATCCTTGTCCTCTATGGTCTTGCCATTGCAGCCGGCAATGTCGTTGGCGGACGTATCGCCAACCGCGATCCCGTGAAGGCGCTGACCTGGCTCTTTGTCGCGCAGACGATCGTGCTGGTGCTTTTCAGCTTCACGGCGGCTTCGCCCTGGCTGACGATCCCGACACTTGCGGCGCTCGGCTTCCTGTCTTTCGCCAACGTGCCCGGGCTGCAGCTCTATGTCGTGCAGCTGGCGCGGCAGGTCCGCCCGGCCGCCGTCGATGTCGCCTCGGCGCTCAATATCGCCGCGTTCAACCTCGGCATCGCCATAGGTGCCTGGATCGGCGGATTGGTGGTGGAATCCTCGCTTGGGCTCGCCGCCACCCCCTGGGTCGGCGCGATTCTCGTCGCGGTCGCGCTGCTTCTGACCTTGCGAAGCGCGGCACTCGACCGCCGTCCGATTTCGGGGGTCGAATCGCTGCGGAAGGCCGCGGCTTGATCTTTTCAGCATGAACGGGCGCTTCGGCGCCCGTTTCTCATTGGCCTTCGAGGTCACTCTTCAGCCGGTCAATGACGGATAGAGCATGCCCGGCATAGGCGCTGATCCAGCGGTCGTAGATGTGCTTGATCGGCAGGCTGTTGAGGTGGTTCCAGCGTTCGCGGCCTTCCTTCTTCGCCATCACGAGATCGGCTTCCTCCAATACTTTGAGATGCTGCATCACCGTGCAGCGGTCCATGTCCGCGAAGGTCTCGCAGAGCATGCCGGTCGTGCGCGGGCCTTGCTTCAACAGATCCAGAATCTCGCGGCGGCGACGGTGCGCCAGAGCCTTGAAAACGGGGTCGTCGTCTGATTCGCTTGACATGTTATGTTTTTATAACATAATGCGTGCAGGCTCAATGGAAAAGAGGAGGAAGGGCCATGTCCCTCGGTATTCGCGTCGGCGGCCGGATCGGTCGCCCGGCTGCAGAAGTCTTCGATGCGGTGGTCAATCCGAAGAAGCTTTCGAGTTATTTCACGACCGTCGGCGGAGCGAGCGCGCCGCTTGTCAAAGGCACGACGGTGACATGGTGGAAGGATGCTCCGGTTGAAGTCGTCGATCTCGTTCCGGACAAACTGATCGTCCTCCGCTGGGATGGAGGGACCGATGCGAACAACGCCCGGTACAAGACGATCGTCGAGATGAAGTTCGAAGCACTGGACGATGGTGGGACGATGGTGACGATCTCCGAGAATGGCTGGCATGAGGATGAGGACGGCCGGCGCGGCACCTATCTCAACTGCGAGGGCTGGACCAATATGCTCTGCTGCATGAAGGCCTTTGTCGAATATGGCATCAACCTGCGTGACGGCATGTTCCTGAGCGAGATGCGCGGTGAGCCGGCCGAGGCCCCGGATTACGAGGCGCTTAAATGACCGAGCGGCTCCATCTCGTCCGCGCGGCCGACCGGTGGGAGCCGCCTTCGCTTTAATGTGACAGAGACTTTGCTTGCCTGCTGGATCGCGAGTGCTAGTTTCCCCGATCATATCGATTAGGAGATTCGAGATGCAGCTTGGCATGGTGGGTTTGGGCCGTATGGGCAATTATATGGTCCAACGCTTGATGCGGGATGGCCATGAATGCGTCGTCTACGACGCGAAGCCGGAAAGTGTGGCCGATCTTGTCGAAAAAGGTGCAGTCGGCAGCGCCTCGCTGGAGGAGTTCATATCGAAGCTGTCGCGCCCCCGGGCAGTGTGGCTCATGCTGCCGGCGGCGATTACAGACAAGGTGATCGCTCAGCTCGTTCCGCTGTTGCACGATGATGACATCATCATCGACGGCGGCAATTCCTATTACCATGACGACATTCGCCGTGGCGCCGAGCTGATCACCAAGGGCATCCACTATGTCGACGTCGGCACCAGCGGCGGCGTCTTCGGTTTGGAGCGCGGCTATTGCCTGATGATCGGCGGCGAAAAGGGCATCGTGCAGAGCCTCTCGCCCATCTTCGCGTCCTTGGCGCCTGGCGCCGGCAGCATACCCCCGTCAGCAAACCGCGAGCCTCACCCGAGCAGCACGGCGGAGCAGGGATATCTGCATTGCGGCCCGCACGGAGCCGGTCACTTCGTCAAGATGGTTCACAACGGCATCGAATATGGTCTGATGGCCGCTTATGCCGAGGGGCTGAACATCCTGAAACATGCGAATATCGGCGCAGCAACCCATGAGGCGGATGCAGAAACGGCACCGCTCTCCCATCCGGAGCATTATCGTTACGACTTCAACCTCCAGGATGTTGCTGAAGTGTGGCGGCGGGGCAGTGTCATCACCTCGTGGCTGCTTGATCTGACCTCCGATGCGCTGCATGCCGATCCAGCGCTGTCGAAATATGCCGGCCGCGTTTCGGATTCCGGCGAAGGACGTTGGACGATCATGGCGGCAATCGACGAAAGCGTCCCGACGCCGGTGCTGAGTGCCGCGCTTTATGGCCGGTTCTCCTCGCGCGACAATGACGAGTTCGCCAACAAGGTGCTTTCTGCCATGCGTGCCGGTTTCGGTGGCCACGTGGAAAAGCCTAAAGGATAAGATATCCCGCAGGACCGATCTGGAGCCCGCGTAGCACCCGCTGCGCGGGTTTTTCTTTCATACGGCACGATGTATGGTCGAGGTACCAACATCGGGGGGCAAGGCGATGGGTAAGAGAATTGGTGCGTATGGGGTGCTGCGTTTTTTGATTCCACTGCTTGTCGTTATCGCTGCTGCCGGCGCCGCCAGTGCGCAGACCGCAGCCCCGACAACGCCTCAGGCACCTGCAATCCAGCCGCCGGTCGAGGTGCAGCAGCTACTCAAGCTCATGCAGACGCCGCAGGTGAAGGAATGGATGGCGAGGCAGACGACTGCCGCGCCGCCAGCCCTCTCAGCTGAAGCCGAAGAGATGTCGGTGCTCTCGGATCTTGTTAATCAGGCGCGTCGGCATGTGAACATGGTGTCCGGCGCCGCCATGGATTTGCCTGAGGAGGTGACATCCGCTTCGGCGATCGTAGAACAGGAAATTGCACCGGCTGGTTGGGCGTTGGTGACGACGGAAGTACTTGTTCTTTTGCTGGCGGGAGCGGTGGCTGAAATGCTGTTCCGTCTCATCGCGCCGCGACCGCGGATCCGCCGCGACGGCGAGGTCCCGACGGTTGTTCACCACGCCGCAGCGAACCTCCTTCATCGTATGATGCCGGCAATTGTCTTTGCCGTTGCGACGCTTGTGCCGTTACTGGCGTTCGATTGGCCGCCGGTCACCCGGTCGATGGTGATTGCCATTGCGATCGCACTCATCGTCGCGCGCTTCACCATCGCGCTTGGACATCTGCTGGTCACGCTCGTCACGCTTCCGCGCGCCGACAGCGGCAGCAACGTCTCGCGGGTGCAAGCCTCGTTCTGGTTTCGCCGCTGCGCCATCTTCGTCATCTACTTCGCTTTCGGATGGGCTGCGATCCAGCTGCTGGCTCCGCTCGGCTTTTCCACCGGAGCGCGCTATCTCGTCGGCTACGCTCTCGGCATCGGTCTGTTCCTGATTGCCGCCGAAGCGGTCTGGTCGCGTCCGTCGGAGGATCGGCCGCGTAGCGTGGCGGTTTCTTGGGGGCTGACGCTCTATTTCGCTCTGCTCTGGATTCTCTGGGTCACTGGTTTCAATCTTTTGCTCTGGATCGGCATCTATGCCGTGCTGCTGCCGCGCGTGCTGGCTGTCGCCACGCTCGCTGTCCGGTCGCTCCACCAGGCGGAAGCGGGGTTCCTGGCGCACCGCCCGTTCGCAACGGCGCTGTTGGATCGCGGCGTCCGCGCCATCATCATAGCAGCCGCGGCCCTTTGGCTCGGGCGTGCGCTCGGGCTCGCGGCCAACCGGATGGCCATGGGCGAGACGATGGCCGATCGCCTTACCCGAGGGGCACTCGGCGGTATTGTCATTCTTCTCGTTGCCGATCTGCTATGGCACCTGGCGCGAGCCTACATCAACGGCAGGCTTGAGGAAGCACGCGTCGATGAAGGCGCCACCGACGAGGAAAAGGCCAAGCGTGCGCGTCTGCGGACGCTGTTGCCGATTTTCCGCAACATCCTTGCGGTCGTGATCGCCGTCATCGCAGTTCTGATGGTGCTCTCAGGGCTGGGGGTGCAGATCGGTCCCTTGATCGCCGGCGCCGGCGTGGTCGGCGTTGCGGTTGGCTTCGGCGCGCAGACAATCGTCAAGGACGTCATCAGCGGCATGTTCTATCTGTGGGACGATGCCTTCCGGGTGGGGGAATATATCGAGAGCGGCAGCCACAAGGGGGTCGTCGAGGCTTTCAGCCTGCGCTCCGTGAAACTCCGCCATCACCGTGGCCCACTGACGACGGTGCCGTTTGGCGAACTCGGAGCAGTCAAGAACCTCAACCGCGACTGGACCATCGATAAAATCACACTGAATGTCACCTATGACACCGATCTCGTGAAGGTGAAAAAGGTGATCAAGCAGATCGGCCAGCAGCTTCTCGACAATCCAGAATTCGGGCCGCACATCATCGAAACCTTGAAGATGAAGGGCGTCGAGCAGTTTGGCGATTTCGCCATTGTCATTCGCCTGGCGATGATGACCAAGCCCGGTGAGCAATTCGTCATCCGGCGCAATGCGCTTGCCATGATCCGAACTGCCTTCAAGGAAAACGGCATCGAGTTCGCCGTGCCGACCGTGCAGGTTGCTGGCGAGGGCCGCGAAGCTGAGACGCATGCGGTAGCCGCACGGCATTTCGCACAAAAATCGGATCCGGCCAGCGAGCCGGCGGTCTGAGGCGAGCAGAAGTTCGCCGAAGCCTTGCCAAGACATTCCGCCACGCGCCTAAACGGCCGTGGGGGGCACCTATTCCGGCGACCCCATCTGCTTTTCGAAACCGGTCGCCAAGCCTTACGAAAATGCAAGATCCAGGTAAGCCTGACGGTGCTAATTTCGCCCCAATTGAAGTGGAATCAGGCGCACGGCGGTCACGGGGTTCTCAGGCATAGTTCATAGAGCTTTCAGCCGCGTGTTTTACATCTTCGGGAGCGAAACACCCGGAGGTGCGGTAGGGCAGAGATGGCGAGTCACGGCAGCTTGGAAGAGATGGAAGTCGAGGAAAGCCGGGGCGCGCGGGGGCTCTTGCGGCGTTATCGAAACCATTTGGTGGCGATCGCCACGCTGCTGGTCTTCTGCATGGTCGCATATGCGATCGTCCAGCTCACCAACGAAGTGCGCTATGACGACGTTGTGAACGCGCTTGCCAACACACCGGTCAGCGCCATCCTGCTTTCGCTTCTGTTCACCGGACTGAGCTTTCTGTCGCTCGTCTTCTACGACCTCAACGCTCTGGAGTATATCGGCAAGAGGCTGCCCTTTCCGCACGTGGCGCTGACGGCATTCAGCGCTTACGCCGTTGGCAATACGGCGGGCTTCGGAGCGCTTAGCGCTGGTGCGATCCGTTACCGTGCCTATTCGCGCCTTGGATTGACGCCTGACGATATCGGCCGCGTCATTGCCTTCGTGACGCTGTCTTTCGGGCTTGGCCTTGCCGGTGTTTCAGCGATCGCGCTGATGATCATCGCCGGCCAGATTGCTCCTCTGATCGGCACAAGTGCGCTGCTGCTGCGGTTGGTCGCGGGCGCCATCATCGCTGTTCTCGGCCTTGTCGTGTTCCTTGGACGTGGCGGGCGTGCATTCAACGTTGGTCCGTTCGCGATCCACCTGCCCGACTCGCGCACGTGGTCAAGGCAGTTCCTTGTCACGGCCTTCGATATCGGTGTTTCGGCAACGGTTCTTTACGTGCTGCTGCCGCAGACGGCGGTTAGCTGGCCGGTGTTTCTCGCGGTTTATGCAATTGCCCTCGGGCTCGGGGTGCTAAGCCATGTTCCGGGCGGTTTCGGAGTTTTCGAGACCATAATTATCGCTTCGCTCGGCCGCGCGGTGAATATCGATGCGGTGCTCGGTTCGCTGGTTCTCTACCGGCTGATCTACAATGTGCTGCCGCTTCTGATCGCAGTGCTTGCCGTCTCAATGACGGAGCTTCGCCGCGTCGTCCATCATCCGGCTGCCTCCAGCATCAGGCGCGTCGGAGGACGGCTGACGCCGCAGCTTCTCTCGGCCCTGACCCTCCTGCTCGGCATAATGCTGATCTTTTCAAGCGTCACGCCGACCCCTGACGAGAACCTGGCCTTCCTGGCCGACGTTTTGCCGCTGCCGATCGTTGAAGGCGCCCATTTTCTTTCCAGCCTTATGGGCCTGGCACTGGTCGTCGCTGCTCGTGGTCTCAGCCAGCGACTGGATGGCGCCTGGCTGGTGGCGGTGGTTTCGGCCGCCGTAGCGCTACTGCTTTCGCTGCTGAAGGCTATCGCGCTCGTCGAGGCGATGTTCCTTGCCTTTCTCGTCTTCAGCCTGTTTGTCAGCCGGCGGCTCTTTACCCGCCATGCCTCGTTGCTGAATCAGACGCTGACGGCATCCTGGCTGACGGCGATCGGCGTGATCTGCGTCGGCGCGGTCGTCATCCTGCTCTTCGTCTATCGCGATGTCGAATACAGCAACGAGCTCTGGTGGCAGTTCGAATTCGCCGACGAGGCGCCTCGCGGCCTGCGTGCGGTTCTCGGGCTGACGATCATTTCGACGGCAATAGCGATCTCCAGCCTCCTTCGCCCGGCGGCCTTCAAGCCGGAGCCGGCGACGGAAGAGGCACTGCGGCGCGCCGTTGACATCGTCCGGAGGCAAAATTCGGCCGACGCCAATCTCGTACGGATGAGCGATAAGAGCATCATGTTTTCCGAGCAAGGCGATGCCTTCATCATGTATGGCCGGCAGGGTCGCTCCTGGATCGCGCTCTTCGATCCCGTCGGCGAAAGGCAAGCGGCACCGGACCTTATCTGGCGCTTCGTCGAGGCCGCGGGCGCTGCCGGCTGCAGGGCCGTATTCTATCAGATCTCTCCGGCAATCCTGTCTCACTGCGCCGATGCGGGGCTGCGCGCGTTCAAGCTCGGCGAATTGGCAGTAGCAGATCTGACCCGTTTCGAAATGAAGGGCGGCAAATGGGCCAATCTTCGGCAGACGGCGGCGCGCGCGCAGCGCGACGGGCTGGAGTTCGATGTCATTCAGCCCGAGGCGGTGCCTGATGTCATCGATCAACTCTCGGTGGTCTCGAACGCCTGGCTCGAACATCACCACGCCAAGGAGAAAGGCTTCTCGCTCGGCGCGTTCGAGCCTGACTATGTGTGCGCCCAGCCGGTTGGTGTGTTGAAGAAGGATGGCAAAATCGTTGCCTTCGCCAATATCCTTATCACCGAGACGAAGTCGGAAGGCACGATCGACCTAATGCGTTTTTCGCCGGATGCGCCGAAGGGCTCGATGGACTTTCTCTTCGTGCAGATCATGGAATATCTGCGCGGCGAGGGCTACTCGCATTTCAATCTCGGCATGGCCCCGCTTTCCGGCATGTCCAAACGCGAGACGGCACCCGTCTGGGACCGCATCGGCAGCACCGTCTTCGAGCACGGCGAGCGATTTTACAATTTCAAAGGCCTTCGGGCGTTCAAAGCAAAATTTCATCCGCACTGGCAGCCGCGCTATCTGGCGGTATCCGGAGGGGGCAATCCGATGATCGCGTTGATGGACGCGACCTTTCTGATTGGTGGCGGATTAAAGGGAGTCGTCAGGAAATGATCAGAAAGTATCTCCTCGCAGCCGCGTGCACTTTCGCGCTGGCGGCTCCGGCCGTGGCCGCCGAGGAAACCAACCAGAGCTTCGAAACCGGGCTTATTCCTTCGCCTCATGTCTTCCTGCCGGACGGCGAGGTAAAAGGCGTCGTGATGCTGATTTCGGATGGCGCTGGCTGGGGAGACAAGGAAAAGGCCGAGGCTGCCACACTGGTGCAAGAGGGCGCTGTGGTCGTCGGCGTCGACTTTCCGTCCTACATGGAGGCGCTTCGAAACTATGATGTCAGCGAGAACGACGGATGCATCTATCTTGTTTCCGACATCGAGTCTCTAAGCCAGCAGATCCAGCGCGCAGCGGGCAACAGTGCCTATCATCTGCCGATCATCGCGGGCATCGGTGAGGGCGGCGCATTGGCGCTGGCGATTGCCGCGCAGACGCCGGATGCGACGATCGGGCAAACGCTGGCGGTTGATCCGGTCGCGGGGATTCCGCTGACTCAGCAGCTCTGCACGCCCGCCAGCAAGAAAACGGTCGGCGACCGCATGATCTATGGCCTAACCGACGGAAGTCTGCCGGACCCGATCATTGCTGCCTTCACGGCCGATGCGCCCAAGGACGGACGGGAGCATGTCGAAGAGCTCAAGAAGGCGCATCCGGCGATCGATATCCGCGATGCGGATGACGATGCACAGACGACGCTCTCCGATACGCTGGACGACCTGATCGCGGCGTCCGGAAGCGCCGGCAATCCGCTTGGTCTCCCCCTTGCCGTGCTCGATGCCAAACCTGCCATGGACACGATGGCAGTCATTTACTCCGGAGACGGAGGCTGGCGCGACATCGACAAGGAAGTCGGCGCGGCGCTACAGAAACAGGGCATTCCGGTCGTCGGCATCGACGCGCTTCACTATTTCTGGTCGGAACGCAAGCCCCAGGAGACCGCCGACGACCTGACGAGAATCATCGAATTCTACCGCAAGCAATGGAAGGTGAAGCACGTTCTCCTGATTGGCTATTCCTTTGGTGCCGATGTGGTGCCGGCGACCTACAACAGGCTGAAGGCAGCCGACAAGGCCTTGATCTCGCAGATTTCGCTACTGTCGCTGTCGCATCAGGTGGATTACGTGATTTCGGTCATGGGTTGGCTCGGCCAGCAGACCGAGGGCGCGGGTGGCGATCCGGTTAGCGATCTGAAGAGCATCGACCCCAAGCTTGTGCAGTGCATCTACGGCAAGGAAGACGAAGACGAAGTTGCCTGCCCCGCGCTAAAGGATACCGGGGCAGATGTCGTCGAGCTGCCGGGCGATCATCATTTCGATGAAGACTACGATCTGCTCACGAAGAAGATCGTCGACGCTCTGAGGACACGCCTGGCCGACTAGGCCGCGGAGATGATGTACCGCCAGAATCTCGGGTCGAAGATCTCGTCATTTTATGATTTCATGGGGGTAGACGCCCCAAATTGATGATTGGTGGAGGAAGCCGCGCGCCGCATGGCCGGTCACGGCCACTGCGCACCAATCGCCATCGCAGCTATTGATCTGCAACCGAACTCTGGCGGAAAGCCTCGCCGTGATTTGCGAGCTGTCGCCCGGCGTTGCGTGCAGGGCGACCGGAGCTTTCAGCCACGGCCCCACGACGGCCGTCCGTTGCGACGAGAGGAGCGCGCGGTGCATCCACCCCGACACGCCGTCACAGTCGCGGACCTGGCGCCAGTTGTCATATTCAGCGGTAATTTCGAGCGGGACACCTCGCTTGGTGTAGACCCATTTCGCGGCATAATCCAACGACGGGCCGATGCGCATACGACCGCCGTTCGCCTTGAGCGACACGAAACGGGGTATGGGCAACCCCGTTTCGCGTCCTTTCGCCATATCTGCAGCGGCTGCAGGCGCCTGCAAAGGGTTGGCGGTCGTTGGCCGGTGCAGGAGAGCGAGCGCCGCAAAGCACAGCAAGACGAAGCACGCCGGGCCTGCCCGCCGAAGAACAGGGCGGGGCAACTCAATTGCACCTGCTGACGCGCTTCAACGCGGCGGTAACGCCATCGAGCGAGTAGGTGTAAGTCGTTTCCGTTCCCCGGCGCGACGTCGCTTCGAGGGTCATCTCGCTGCCGTCGCGCATTGCGCTGATCATTTCCGGTTCGCGGTCTTCTTTCTGCACCCAGGCAGTTTTATCCTTGACGACCATCCAGAAAGTCTGATCGCCGATCTGCACCTTCAGCCGCGATCCCGGCTTGAGATCGTAGCCCATTCTCGCCTGCGGTTCGTATTTTATCCGGTCGTTTCCCGGCGCGACCAGAAAGAAATTGTCGCCATGGTCGACGTTGGCGGGTGCCTTCGTCTTCGGAACCGTCAGCAGATAGCAGGCCGTGCCATCGCCAGACTCATATGAATAAACGCCCCAGTCGTTGAAACGCTCGATCATTCTTGGCTCAGCCTGTGCTGACAATGCGCCGAGCAATGTGAAAGAGAGAACGAGAGCAAGTCTTTTCATGGCATTTTCCCCGCCGATGTTTGAGAGACGCTGGTCTGGAACAGACCGGCTGGAATGAGCAGGGGCATACAAGGGCGGCAAGGTTACCGACCTGTTAAAAAACGGCGCCGGTTCACCAAGCTGTGACCGGTGATGATCGGAAATGACCCAGGGAGCTATTGCTGAGACGCCTCGATAGCAGCGCCGGCTGGTGCAGATACCCGGTGCAAGGTGGAACTCGGAGAAGAGCCTGGGCCGATGAGGGCCCGAAACGCGAAAGACCCGGCGCCTTGCGGAGCCGGGTCTCTTGTTATTGTTTGTAGGCAGCGCTCAGGCTGAAAGCTTGGCGAGAACTTCCTCGGAAACCTCGAAGTTCGAATAGACGTTCTGCACGTCGTCGTCGTCTTCCAAGCTGTCGATGAGCCTCATCAGCGACTGCGCCTTTTCTTCGTCCACCGGCACGTTGTTCTGCGCGCGCCAGACGGCCTTGACGGTTTCGGCTTCGCCGAGCGCGCCTTCCAGCGCCTTGGCGACTTCGCCGAGGGCTTCGAAGGCGCAGGTGATGGTGTGGCCTTCCTCGTCGGTCTCCACGTCGTCGGCGCCAGCTTCGATCGCGGCTTCCATGACGGTGTCGGCATCGCCGGCGGACAGCTTGTATGTGATTTCGCCAACGTGATCGAAGGAGAAGGAAACCGATCCGGTTTCACCAAGCGCGCCGCCGGCCTTCGTGAAGATCGAGCGGACGTTGGACGCGGTGCGGTTGCGGTTGTCAGTCAGTGCTTCGACGATGATCGCCGTGCCGCCCGGACCATAACCTTCGTAGCGAACTTCATCATAGTTCTCGCCGTCGGCACCAGCGGCCTTCTTGATGGCGCGGTCGATATTGTCCTTCGGCATCGACTGGGCCTTGGCGTTCTGAATGGCCAGGCGCAGGCGGGCGTTCATGGTAGGGTCTGGCAGACCGGCCTTAGCCGCGACGGTGATTTCGCGCGCGAGCTTGGAGAACATTTTCGACCGCACGGCATCCTGACGGCCCTTGCGATGCATGATGTTTTTAAACTGTGAATGGCCAGCCATGGCACCCCTGTTCACGTCTCATTGTTCGGAATGGACGGCCTTATAAGAGCGAAACGGGCGGCATTCAAGGGAAAAGCAGTTTGCTCCGGCCCGCCTGGCGGGCTGAAAAGCAGCGGAACAAAGCGAAAGACCTGACGTTTTTGAAACGTTGGGATTTAGAATGGAAGGGAAGGCAATGGCAAGCTTTAGCGAAGCCCGCGAACAGCCCGCAAAGCAGCTTTGGGATCAGGTAAACAACATATCTGCGGGCATGCTAGGTATCGATGGAGCCGACATGCACATGCAGCCGATGGCCCCGTATGCCGACCCGAAGACCAACACCATCTGGTTCTACACCAAGTCGGATGCCGACATTGTCCGCGCCGTCAAACCGGGAACGCGTGCGCATTTCTGTGTCGTCGGCAAGGATCACGATTATCATGCCTGCCTCGCAGGCAAGATCGAGCTGCGTCCGGACCCCTCAAAGATCGATGAATACTGGAATTCGGTGGTTGCCGCCTGGTACGAGGATGGCAAGAAGGATCCGAAGTTGACGATGCTTGCCATGCATGTCGACGATGCCGAGATCTGGGTCTCCGCTGGAAGCAAGCTGAAATTCGGGTGGGAAATCGCCAAGGCCAATCTCGACGATGAGAAGATGCCGGAAGTGGGCATCAAACGGCATCTGCAATTTGCCTGATGCTTGGCGCTAGCAAGACGTTGTAGGTTCTGGCGCGTCGCCCCTCATCCGGCTGCCGCTGCCTTTCTCCCCCAGGGGAGAAGGGATTTTGTGGCGAGGGTTTCCTTACATAGTCCCCTCTCCCCTCTTGGGAGAGGGCTAGGGTGAGGGGGCGGCAAGCAGAAACGTGCCTATTGCACGCCTTTCATCACATAGATAAGCGGTTTCTTGGGCAACGAACGCATGGAAACGGTGAGTGCGTCATCCGTCGCTAGACTGACGTCGAAATCCTTGCCGAACATCGACAGAAAGCGCGCGACCGGTGGGCCGCGGCGGTGCATCGGCAGTATCAGTGACGACCGCAGGCGCTTGATGACCCGGCTCATGCTATCGGCACCCATGGTCAGGCCCCCATCGACCGGCACCATGACGATATCCAGGCGGCCGATCTCGGTATAGTGCGCCTCCGTCAGTTCGTAGTGCAGGTGCCCGAGATGGCCGATGCAGAGACCGGCGATTTCGAAAATGAAGATTGAATTCCCATCCTGCTGAGCTGCGCCGTAGCCGCCGCGAATATCCGTCGTGACGTTGCGGATATAAGCGTCTCCAACCATCAGGTGGATCTCGGCCTTTTCTCCAGGCACATCGCTCCAGCCGTGCAGAACGTGTTTGATCGCTGGATCGGGCGTCAATGTGTAATGCGACGAGTGCGCCCGGTTCATCGTCACCACGTCGGGCGTCACGTCCGGCCGGTACCAACCGTTGAAATCCGTTGCGATGACAATGCCGCCCGGTGTTTCGATTTCGAAGGTGGAATGCCCGAGATAGGTCAGCTGGACATCCTCGCCTTCCGAAACCGCGGGTATGATCGGCGTGTTGCCGGAAAAACTCGCATAGGTGGCCTTGGGAAGCGCCTGTGCGATCGCCTGGCACTGGCTGACGGGTTTCTGATCCTCTTGCGCGGCGGCTGCGCCGGGCAGGGCGAGCGGCACAAGGCATGCGATAGCGAGGACAAGTGATTGCGGCTTCATGCCACCCCCTCCGGCGCTTTCACGTTGCCGGGAGGATGCGACAAGCCGTCGCAACGGTCCAGCCGAAATCAGGTAGGGCCGCTCACAAATGCGTCATTGCAAACTCAACGCCTTAGCGCCAGAAGTCCGGGATGGTTTCCGCCAGCCGCGGCCCGAGGCGCAGTGGCGCGATCTTTTCTGCAAGGCCGGTGGCATCCGAAATCTCGACGCCGACGCCGCAGATGGTTGCAGGGCCGGTGGCCGCCTCCATGCGGCCCTTGGGCATCTTCGAGATGAAGCGGTTGAGCGGCTCTTCCTTGTCCATCCCGAGTGAGGAGTCGTAGTCGCCGCACATGCCCGCGTCAGACATATAGGCGGTGCCGCCGTTCAGGATCTGGTGGTCGGCGGTCGGCACGTGGGTATGCGTGCCGACGACGAAGCTGGCGCGACCATCGACGAAGTGGCCGAAGCATTGCTTTTCGCTGGTCGCTTCCGCATGGAAATCGAAGATGATTGCGTCGGCCTGCTCCTTCAGCGGGCAGGCGTCGAGGATCGTCTCGGCGGACTTGAATGGGTCATCAAGTTCCGGGTGCATGAAAACGCGGCCCATGATGTTTGCCACGAGCACGCGAGCCCCGTTTCGGGCATAAAAGAGGCCGGAACCACGGCCGGGCGTTCCCTGCGGATAGTTGGCGGGGCGCAGGAACTGGTCGTGGCGTCCCGCGAACGCGACCGCATCCTTCTGATCCCACACATGGTTGCCGGTGGTGACGACATCGGCACCGGCATTGACCGTCTCGAGGAAAATGTCTTCCGTGATGCCGAAACCGCCGGCGGCATTCTCGCCGTTGACGATCACGAAGTCGAGTTTCAGGTCGGACACGAGGCCGGGGAGGCGATCCCATACGGCCGTGCGTCCCGTCTTGCCGACCATGTCACCCAGAAAAAGCAGACGCATTCCTTATCCGATCCAAGAAGCAAAAAAGCGAAGGCCGCTTTCCGTCAGGATGGCATCCAGGCTTATGTCATGCGGCTCGTCGGGCACATGTGCCACTTCCTGGCAGTCGAATGCAATGCCGATCAGCTTCGGATGCATGCCTTTTTGCCGCAAACGGTCAATCGCGCGGTCATAATAGCCGGCACCGTAGCCGATGCGATGGCCGCGATCATCGAAGGCCGAAAGCGGCACGAGCATGATTTCAGGATCAAGGACGGCCGCATCCGCTGGTGGTCCGGAGGTACCGAAACCTGTTGCAATGAGGGGCGCGCCGCGAACGAGTTCACGGAAGACGATCGTCTGCTTGTCGAGGATGGCTGGAACGCAAAGGCGGGCGCCGCGCGCCTGGAACCGTCCCATCAGGGGCCGGATATCGGCTTCCGAGCGGATCGGCATGAAGCCGGAAACAATCGTGCCGGGGTCAAAAGCCACCGCCTCGCCCGCATGCTCGGCCATTGCGAGGCTTCTTTCGATCCGCACTTCCGGCGGGATCGCGTCGCGCAGCGCAAGCCGTTCGGCGCGCATCTGAGCTTTCAGTTCTTTTGGTATCGTCGGCTGCATAGACGGACCATAAACGGCTGGCCGGTCATTGCAATGCATGAAAGCGGCGTAAGCTTTGTTGTTACAGTGAGACCAAGGACCCTTGCGGGCGGCAAGGGATATTGCACGTCACTGGCGCTGTATTGCGCCCGCGAGCTGCCGGAGCGTCTGTTCGAACAACGCTTCGCCGCCCGGCAGCCAGCCGAGCGCTTCCAGCTTATCGGTGCTCATCCGGTTGACGGCAGCCTTGTCGGCTGCGGCGGGCAAAGGGTTGGGACAGCCCGTTTCCTGCTTTACGACCGACAGGATGTCACGCGTATCGGCGACGATATCCGAAACGTTGAACGCCTCGCCGGAGATGCGGGCGGTTTCCGTCTCCAGCACCAACCGCACGGCACGGCCGAGATCGCGGCCGTGAACTTCCGTGCCGGCTCGAACGGGTACCGGTCTGCCGCTCAGATAGTCATCGATAAGGCTGGTCCATTTGTTCGGCAGGAGATCGCCGTAAACCCCGGTTGCGCGCAGGCTGGCAGTTGGGAAGCCGGGGTCGCTCAGATGGGCCAGCGCGCGCTCGCCGTCGTGCTTTACTTCTCCGTAAAGGGTGTCCGGTTTCGGCAGCATATCTTCCTTCAGAACGGTCCCTGGCGCTGAGTCCCGATAGACGGCGCGGCTGGAGATGAAGATGCAACGGCGGGTGCCGGCGCGCTTGGCAGTGTCGAAGAGTTTCACCGTGCCATCGAGGTTCAGCCTGCGGAAACCCTCTGGATCGTCGCCTTCGCCGCCCCGGTATTTTCCGGACCGGTGACTGAAGGCGGCATGCACGAAGAAATAGACGTCGTCGAAAGCCTCGCTATGGTCCTTATCGGGATCGAGCGAAAGCGGCGCGAATTCGACCGGACGGGAAAACAGGCGGGGCAATGGAGCGTGGCGTCCGCCAACGACGACCGGATATCCGGCGGCAAGCAGCTCCTCGACGACATAGCGTCCGACCAGACCTGTTCCACCGGACACCAGTACTTTCATGCCGCCTCCGGGTTCATCATGGTCGCAAGATCCGGCAGGTCATTGCCGGCATAGACGGCGTGCCAGAGATCGATCAGCGGCTTGAGCTTGTCCGCTTTCGGATGGTTCGTCTCCCAGGGCTTCTCATATTGGTAATGCAGGACCGAAATGCTCTTCCAGTCCCAAAGCGCGGGCATGGTGAACCAGACATATTGCAGCATGTTGAAATAGACCGGCAGGCCATGCCAATCCGGAAAGAAGGCCTGGAGGAAGGTCTGATCCGTGCGCCGCCAGAATGCGTCCAGCTGGTCGAGCATGGCGAGCATCCGGCCGAAGGTCTCTTCCGAAGGCCTGGCAACGAAGACGCCGGAATTCATGCGGTGGAAGTCGGCAAGCGTTTCATAGACATTCGGCGCCGCGGAGAACTCCGGGTAGCCAAAGAGTTTGTCGATGTTCTTCAGAACGATGGCATCGGCGTCGATGAAGACGACGCGCTCGTATTCGGTGAGCTGCCATAGGCGGAGCTTGCAGAAATTGTCGAGCGGCGAATGGAAATCCGGCTTGCGGCCCTTCGTGAAGGGGGCGGCGGAATGCAGTTGGCCGCGCGCATGCCGCTCATTGAAGGCGTCGGAGAGCGGCAGGTGCTCGACTTCGATCAGACGGCAGCCGAGCTCGGCAAGCGGGGTGAGGGCTTTTTCATCCGCTCCGCCCGTGTGCAGCACGACGATGTCGGCTGCAGTTCCCGTCAGCCGCAGGGAACGCACAAGTGCCGTCGCACCCATGGCGTAGTCGGCATTCGTGACGAGGGTTATATAGGCGAAAGGCAAAGGCATGGGTCCTCAGGTGCTTCCGCGAATCCCTTCTCCCCGCCGGGGAGAAGGTGGCGGCAGCCGGATGAGGGGGGCCGCAGGTGGCACATGTTGTCGCCTGCGCTCTTCACCCCCTCATCGCCTCGCTGGCGCTCCGGCACTTCTCCCCGGCGGGGAGAAGAGGCTTGCCGCAACGGTATTACCAAAAATGCGTACTGTGTGGCGGCCATTCTCACGACACCGATTTCAGCCGCTTGCCTTCCGGATCGTGGTTGAGCGTCGCGGCGATGTCCCTCGTCCAGGCGGAAACGGCGGGAACGCGCGAGCGATCGACTCGGTAGGCGAATTTCTTGGCGACATCGACGATCTCGGCGAGCAGGCCGGACTCAAGCGTGGTCGGCTCTAGGCCCAAGTCGCGGAATTTGTCGTTCGTGACGATCAGGTCGTTTTCCGGCGCTTCCTTGCGCGGGTTCGGGAGCCAGGCGATCTTTGAGCCGGTCATCCTGGCGATCATCTCTGCAAGATCGCGCACGCGGTGCGTCTCGGTCATCTGGTTGAAGATCTCGACCCGCGAGCCTCGGGCCGGCGGGTTCTTCAGCGCAAGCTCGATGCAGCGGACCGAATCCTGGATGTGAATGAAGGCTCGCGTCTGGCCGCCCGTCCCATGCACAGTGATTGGATAGCCGATCGCCGCCTGGATGAGAAAGCGGTTGAGAACCGTGCCATAGTCCCCATCGTAGTCGAAGCGGTTGATGAGTTGCGGATGACGGCGCGTCTGCTCCGTGTGCGTGCCCCAGACGATGCCCTGGTGCAAATCGGTGATGCGCAGCGCGTCGTTCTTTGCGTAGAACTGAAAGAGCAGCTGATCTAGGCACTTAGTCATGTGGTAGATCGAGCCGGGATTGGAGGGGTAGAGAATTTCCTGGTTTACGGTATCGCCTGCCGCCGTATCGACGCCGACCGTCAGATAGCCCTCGGGGATAGCCGCGCCGACCGTCGAATAGCCATAGACCCCCATCGTGCCGAGGTGGACGAGGTGGGCGTCCAGCTGCAACTCAACGAGCGCATTCAGCAGGTTATGCGTTGCGCTGACATTGTTGTTGACGGTGTAGTTCTTGTGCCGGTCGCTTTTCATCGAATAGGGCGCGGCGCGTTGCTCGGCGAAATGGATGATCGCTTCCGGCCGGTTCTCGGCAAGCCAATTCTTAAGAAGCTCGTAGTCCTTGGCGAGGTCGATCAGATTGAAATGGATGCGCCGCCCCGTTTCGGCATGCCAGATGCGCGTGCGCTCCTGAATGGAGTCCATCGGTGTCAGCGATTGCACGCCGAGTTCGGTGTCGATCCAGCGCCTCGATAGGTTGTCGAGAATGTGGACGTCGTGTCCCGCGTCTGAGAGATGAAGCGATGTTGGCCAGCCAATGAACCCGTCTCCGCCCATCACCGCAATCTTCATCGCATTGCCTCCTGCGTCTTCATCTACTATCGGAAATATCTAAGAACTATGACGATTATTCAAAACTAGTGCGCTGCGGCCTGTCGCCAACAGGCATGCGAGTTTGGAGAAAATTATGGCGGATAACGGTTTTTCGATTTCTGGCGAGCTGACGGAAACGGGACACAGCCTGAACCAGCGCGTGTATTACGAAGACACCGATTTCTCCGGTCTCGTCTATCATGCACGATATTTGCATTTCCTGGAGCGCGGCCGTACCGATTATCTCCGCTGCCTCGGCGTCGAGCAGCGGGAGTTGATCAGCGCCGACGAGGAGGGGCTCGTCTTCGTCGTTCATCGCATGGAGATCGACTTCAGGAGCCCGGCCCGTATGGACGATATCCTGACGATCGTCACGCGGACGGAAAAGGCCGGCGGTGCGAAAATGGTGCTCCAGCAGGAGATCCGCTGCGGCGAAACGCCGCTGATAGCGGCGAAGGTGATCATTGCGGTCATCAACGCCAAGGGAAGGCCGCGGCGGCTTCCGGAGGCGCTGGCCACGAAATTCATGATCAGCGCGAACGCACTCATTCGATAGTCGACCGCTATAGTTCGACGGCGATCGAAGCATTCTCACTCTGCAGACGCTAGCTTGCGGCTTTGGAAATTCCTGAAGGAGCCGCCCATGTCTGCTTTGATTCCCTCCGTCTCAGGCGCAGATCATCTGACGATAACGCCTTCCGTCCTGTATTTCGGAACGCCGGTCGTGCTCATCAGCACGCTCAATCCCGACGGCACCGCCAATATCACGCCCATGTCCTCGGCATGGTCTCTCGGAGACCGGGTCGTCCTGGGTCTGGCCGCCTCAGGGCAAGGGGCTGAAAATCTTCGACGAGAAGGCGAATGCACACTCAATTTTCCGGCCGCGAAACACTGGCACCGGGTGGAACGGATCGCGCGGGCAACAGGCCGCAATCCCGTGCCAGACTACAAGGCACGGATGGGTTACGAATACGCCGCCGACAAGTTTGCCCTCGGTGGTTTCGGGTCGGTGGCATCGGAATTGCTGCATCCTCCCCGTATCTCAGAGTGTCCGATGCAGTGCGAGGCGAAGGTCGTGGCCTTTCACGGTGAGGGGAGTGCGGCCGATCCCGTCCACCCTGCCGGCTATCTAATCATCGAAGTGCAGGTCCTGCGCGTCCACGCCCATTCGCAAATCGTCGTGCCTGGCACCAATCACATCAATACGACCCGATGGACACCACTCTTCTATGTCTTCCGGCACTATTTCGGCCTGGGTGATGATCTGGGAAAGAACTTCAGAGCTGAAAGCATATGAAGCGGAAGACGGAGCGTTGGCTGGTCTTGGGCTCGGTCGCGAGCAATCGCAAGAGCGCAGGCTTGTAAAAACTTGAATTTCATGTGAAGGAATTACGCATCGCAAGTGGAGTTTGGCCCGCCTTTCCAAAGCTCCGATCACGTTCGTCCTGCACTAATCTTCAACGCACACATTCGCTGTCGTAGTCCGGCACTAACTATCTGTTAACCATAATGGTGTCTTACTGCAGAAGTCAGAGATTGTGCGGTGCACGCCTTCCTTTGACCAAATTTGACGGCAAGGAAGGCGGACAAGAGCTTTAAGCTTGACCAGGGCTTTGGGCGGCGGTCGCCAGACAATTCTTGCGAGATCACTTTCTGTGCCGCCCGGTCAAGCACCGGGCGTTTGGATTCGGGGATTTTGGATCTATGGAACAAGTAGGATTGGCAGCAGCAACGGCCGACGTCAGCCTCTGGTCGCTGTTCATGCAGGCTGGCATCGTCGTCAAGCTGGTCATGCTCGGGCTCATCGCAGCCTCGGTCTGGACCTGGGCGATCATCATCGACAAATATCTTGCCTACGGCCGCGCGCGGCGCCAGTTCGACAAATTCGAACAGGTCTTCTGGTCCGGTCAATCGCTCGAAGAACTCTACCGCACGCTTTCGGAACGCAACAACACCGGCCTTGCCGCGATCTTTGTTGCCGCCATGCGCGAGTGGAAGAAATCCTTTGAACGCGGCGCGCGTTCGCCGATCGGCCTGCAGATGCGAATCGACCGTGCGATGGACGTGACGCTCGCTCGTGAATCCGAATTCCTCTCGGCTCGTCTCGGATCGCTTGCGACGATCGGCTCGGCCGGTCCCTTCATCGGCCTGTTCGGTACCGTGGTCGGTATCATGACCTCGTTCCAGGCGATCGCCGGTTCGAAGTCGACGAACCTCGCGGTCGTTGCTCCCGGTATCGCGGAAGCGCTGCTTGCAACCGCAATCGGCCTTGTCGCGGCTATTCCGGCAGTTATCGCCTACAACAAGTTCTCCGCAGACGCCGGCAAGCTCTCCGGCCGCATGGAAGGCTTTGCGGATGAGTTCTCCGCCATCCTTTCGCGCCAGATCGACGAGAAGCTGCAGCCGCGTCAGGCCGCACAGTAACCACGGAGTACACGACGATGGGTATGGCTGTTGGAGGCAACAACGGAAGCGGTGGCCGCCGCCGTCGCGGTGGCCGGAGCAAAGGGGTTATTTCCGAAATCAACGTGACGCCGCTCGTCGACGTTATGCTCGTGCTGCTCATCATCTTCATGGTGGCTGCGCCGATGATGACTGTTGGCGTGCCGATCGACCTGCCGGAAACGCAGGCCAAGGCGTTGAATTCCGAAACCCAGCCCATCACCATTTCAGTCAAGAACGACGGTGCGGTATTCCTCCAGGAAACACCGATCCCGACCGACGAGATCGCCGCCAAGCTCGAGGCGATCGCGACCACCGGCTATAACGAACGCATTTTTGTGCGCGGCGATGCCACTGCTCCTTACGGCGTGATCGCCGACGTGATGGCACGCATCCAGGGTGCGGGCTTCAAGAACATCGGCCTCGTGACGCAGCAGAAGAAGGACCAGTAGCAAGCAAGATGAAGGCCAGTGTCGTCACATCTGCGGTTCTGCATGGACTCGTGCTCACCTGGGCGCTGGTGACGATTGGCACGCCGGAATCCTTCAAGGTCGACGACTTCGAAGCGATGCCGGTCGATCTCGTTCCCGTCGAATCCATTACTCAGATGCAGCAGGGCGACAAGACGGCGAAGCCCAATGACAAGCCCGCGCCGAAACCGACGTCGAGGCCCGCGGACGTTCCCGATGCCGAAAACCTCGGCGACAACAAGGTCGATCTGAAGACGCCGCCGATCCCGAACGCCAAGCCCAACAACAACGAAAGCACGGCAGCGCCGAAAGCCACCGAAAAGCCGCTCCCCCAGAATGATCCCGTCCCCAACGAGGTGAAGGAGATCATGAAGGAAGACACGGTCGTCGATCAGCCGAAGGAGGTCGCGTCGATTCCGGAGACCAAGCCGGAAGAAGTGACGCCGCCCAAGCCCGAGGAAAAGCCGCCGGAGGAGCAGGCAAAGCCCGAGCCGCCGAAGCCGGACGCCGAAGCGCTGCCGGACAATGTTCCGACGCCGGTCGCCAAGCCGCAGGTGAAGCCGCCGGAGCAGAAGCCTGCTGAAAAGCCGCCGGAAAAACCGCAGGAACAGCCGAAGACTGCCGAGAAACAGCCGGACAAGAAGAAAGCCGACAAGGCACAGGAAAAGGCCAAGGCGTCTTCCTCGAAGGAGAGCGACTTCAACGCCGACGACATAGCGGCGCTGCTGAACAAGCAGGATCCTTCGAATGGCGGCGCCAAGCGTTCGACCGAAGTGGCCTCGTTGGGTGCAAAGAAGTCCAACAACACCGGCTCCAAGCTCAGCATGAGCGAAATGGACGCCTTGCGTAATGCCATTGCTGGCAACTGGCAGATCATACCCGGCCTTGCGGACATGGACCAGGTCCGCATCACCGTCCACATGAAGCTGGACGAAAATGGCGAGATCATCGGTGACCCCGAGGTCGAAGCGACCGGCGGCAATGATGCTACGCGCCGGGCGCTTGCCGGCGGTGCCTATCGTGCCGTCAAACGGTCCGCGCCGTTCACCAACCTTCCGAAAGACAAATATGACGCGTGGAGCGAAGTCATCGTGAACTTCGACCCCAGTCAGATGGCTCTTTAAATGCTGAAAGGCTTGCCCCTCATGACCAAGTGTTCCCTCTTCCGCGCCTTCATGGTGGCGCTCGGCATGGCTGCGACGGCTGCTATTGCAACGCCGGCCCACGCGCTTGTCGAGATCAACATCAACAAGGGCAACGTTGAGCCGCTGCCGATCGCCATCACCGACTTCCTGCAAGGCGACATGGGTGCGCAGGTTTCGCAGGTGATCGCAGCCGACCTGCAGCGTTCCGGCCTGTTTGCGCCGATCAACAAGAATGCCTTCATCGAGAAGATCTCCAATCCGGACCAGGCGCCGCGCTTCGAGGACTGGAAGGTGATCAATGCCCAGGCGCTCGTCACCGGCCGTGTCACCCAGGAAGCGGACGGCCGTCTCCGTGCCGAGTTCCGCCTTTGGGATTCCTTCGCCGGCCAGCAGATGACGGGCCAGCAGTTCTATACGCAGCCGGAAAACTGGCGCCGCGTCGCCCATATCATCGCCGACGCGATCTACAAGCAGACGACCGGCGAAGAGGGTTACTTCGATACCCGCGTCGTCTTCGTTTCCGAATCCGGCCCGAAGCAGCAGCGTAAGCGTCAGCTCGCCATCATGGACCAGGACGGCTACAACGTCCGCATGCTGACGGATGGCAGCGACCTCGTACTCACGCCGCGCTTCTCGCCGAACCGGCAGGAAGTGACCTACATGTCCTTCGCTAACCAGCAGCCGCGCGTCTATCTGCTGCAGCTCGAGACCGGACAGCGCGAGGTCGTCGGCAACTTCCCGGGCATGACCTTCTCCCCGCGCTTCTCCCCGGACGGACAGAAGGTCATCATGAGCCTTCAGCAGGAGGGGAACGCCAATATCTACACGATGGACCTGCGTTCCCGCACCACCACGCGCCTGACCTCCACTGCGGCGATCGACACGTCGCCCTCCTTCTCTCCGGACGGCGGCAGGATCGCTTTCGAAAGCGACCGTGGCGGACATCCGCAGATCTACGTCATGAATGCCGACGGTTCCGGCCAGACGCGCATCTCCTTCGGCGACGGCAATTACTCGACGCCGGTCTGGTCGCCACGCGGCGACCTGATCGCCTTCACCAAGCAGTCGGGCGGCAAGTTCTCGATCGGCGTGATGAAGCCGGACGGTTCGGGCGAGCGTATTCTGACCACGGGATTCCACAACGAGGGTCCCACCTGGGCGCCGAACGGCCGTGTGCTGATGTTCTTCCGTCAGGCGGCTGGTGCGGGTGGCCCGCAACTCTATTCGATAGACCTGACGGGCTACAACGAACAGCTTATCAAGACGCCGTCGTATGCATCCGACCCCGCCTGGTCGCCGCTGCTTGAGTAGTGGATGGGCCAGATTCCGCCTTCTTGTCGCCGCAAAGTGTTGGAATCTGGCGATTACAGGGACAAATCAGTAGTTCGTTAACCATACTTTTTGAGCGCCGGTTAACCCAGAACAGTTACAGTCCGGCAACCCTAAATGAAGTCGCAAGGAGACCGGCCATGAGCCGAATTCAAACCCCGGCAATGAGCCGCATGCAGAATTTCGCCCGCAACCCAGTCATGATCGCACTCGTCGCCGGTTTGGCGCTTGCTGGCTGCGCCAACAAGAAGAACATGGCCAACAGCGCCGGCGATCTCGGCCTCGGTGCCGGTGCAGCAACGCCGGGTTCGGCTCAGGACTTCACGGTCAACGTCGGCGACCGCATCTTCTTCGACACCGACTCCACATCGATCCGCGCGGATGCTGCCCAGACGCTTGACCGTCAGGCACAGTGGCTTGCTCGCTATCCGAACTATGCGATCACGGTAGAGGGCCACGCCGACGAGCGCGGCACGCGTGAATACAACTTGGCGCTGGGTGCACGCCGCGCCGCTGCAACGAAGGACTACCTCGCTTCGCGCGGCGTTCCGGCTCAGCGCATGAAGACGATCTCCTACGGCAAGGAACGCCCGGTCGCCGTCTGCGACGATATTTCCTGCTGGTCGCAGAACCGCCGTGCAGTTACGGTTCTCGGCGGCGCCGGCATGTAATAACCGGATTTTACATTGCTTTTTGGAAAGGCGGTCCGCTTGCGGGTCGCCTTTTCTTTTTGAACACACTTTGGCCAGACTCCGTTGCTTTTTGAGAGCAATTAGCAAAATCTCCTGTTCGTGCCTTGGGGCGCGAAGAATCACTGGGACAGGACGATACCTATGAAGAAACTTGTCGTGGCAGGCTTGCTCTGCCTCGCGGCCGTAACCGGAACCGAGCGAGCGGCTTATTCCGCTTCGTTTCTAGGCTTGAACTTTGGCGGCAGGCCCGCGCAGAGCCAGGCGCAGACGCCGCCTGTCGTCGACGTGCAGAGCAGCGGCACCGAGATGCGCGTGCAACAGCTGGAAGAGCAACTGCGTCAGCTCAACGGCCGCATCGAGGAAATGAGCTACCAGATCCTGCAGATGCAGGAATCGCTGCGCAAGACGCAGGAGGATAACGAATTCCGGTTCCAGGACCTGGAAAAGGGCGGCGGCTCCGCCGGATCGAAGGGGAGCACGAAGAAGAGCGAGGCTGATATACAGGCTCCGGCTTCGGGCCAGGCCGACGCACGGCCACAGCGCCGGAGCGATGATGTCGCGACAATCATCGAGACACCGCAGGGAGCCGAAACGGCTCCCTCCAACGGCGTTCCGTCGAACGGCGATCTCGGCCGTCCGCCGCAGCAGCTGGGCTCTATCCAGTTCGATCAGAGCGGTAACCCGATCGGCGGCAGTGTGAACCAGAATGCGGAAGTCGGCTCCGCTCCGCTGCCGGATGTGAACACCCCTACCTCGCAACAACAGACCGCCTCTCTCGGCAGCGAGGCCGATCAGTACAAGGCGGCCTACGGTCATGTCCTTTCCGGCGACTATGCCGTCGCTGAACAGCAATTCACCCAGTATATCGCGCAGTATCCGGGCAGCGCCCGGGCTGCTGATGCCAATTTCTGGCTCGGTGAGGCGCTTTATTCCCAAGGCAAGTACAATGAAGCGGCGAAGACCTTTCTGAATGCTCACCAGAAATACGGTTCCTCCGAGAAGGCGCCCGAAATGTTGCTGAAGCTCGGCATGTCGCTGGCGGCTCTCGACAATGTCGATACCGCCTGCGCGACGCTTAAAGAAGTCAGCAAGCGCTATCCGAAAGCCTCGCGGGCCGTCATAAGCAAGGTCGCGAGCGAACAGAAGCGCCTCGCCTGCTAAGGGTTTCCGGTTTGTCTCCGGAAGCCGTTCTTTCACCGGAGGTAGCGGCGCGCCGCTTACTCCATTCGCTTGCCAGCCCCACGCGCATCCTCGTCGCGATCTCTGGCGGCAGCGATTCGACCGGCCTGCTTCTGGCCCTTTCCGAGGCATTGAAGGCCGAACCCGACCCGAAAATTTCCCTATGCGCCGCGACAATCGATCACGATCTGCGCGCAGGTTCTGCAGATGAGGCGCGCCAGGTCGCAGCCCTCTGCAGGTCACTCGCCATTCCGCACGCAAGCCGCGTTTGGCGCGGTGCCAAACCGAAGACCGGCATCATGGCTGCCGCACGCGAAGCGCGCTACAAGTTGCTGGCCGACGCAGCGGCGGAACTGGGGGCTGATCTGGTCGTGACCGCGCATACGCTGGACGACCAGCGCGAGACCCTGGCGATGCGCCGCACGCGCAGCGACAGCCTTTCCACGGGGATCGCCGATGCGGTTCTGTTCGATCGCCGCATCTGGATTGCCCGGCCGTTTCTATCCTGTATGCGTGCCGATATCCGGGCATATCTTACGGCGCGCGGTGCCACGTGGTTTGATGATCCGAGCAATGAAAATATGAAATACGAGCGCGTGCGGACGCGCGCGGCATTGGCGGGCGAGGGGACTGTCCAAGACGGGCCGGCGGCTGCAGATGCCCGTTTGGCACTTGCGAGCCAGGCGGTGGCCTGGGCCGGCCAGTATTTTAAACTTCCTGTCGAAGGGTTGGGGCATGTTGCCCGAGACGGTCTTTCGGCATCCGGGCCGGTAATAAGTTACGCCCTCGGCCGCCTGGTTGCAGTCTTCGGGGGGCAGCCGTTTCCTCCCGGACGCGCGCAGATGGAGCGCATCGTCGACTTCGTGACTGCCGGCATTCCTGGCCGGATGACAGTCGGCCGGGTGGTATTCGATCTCCGGCGCGATGGCCTTTACTTGACCCGCGAGGGCCGCGGCATGTTGCCACTGGTGCTTGCGCAGGGAGCGTGTGGGATATGGGACGGGCGGTTCGTCATCAAGAATAACTCGCCGTTCAGCCTGGAGATTGATACGCGTTCGGCGCTGGATGCAGGTCATCGCGCCAACTGCTCTGTCTTTACTTTGCCTGTGACCAATGCACTGGAGTTCTCGGGCGAGCGCGAGCTTGAGGGCGCGAAGGCCGCGCACCTGCCCAAGGCTGCCCTCAAGCGAGCACTGGCAGCGCAACCATATGTTCGGGTCGCTGAAAACCTGCCCGCTGATTGTCACCTCGATGTGAGCGTCACGCCTTATTTTGCACCGTTCGACCGCTTTTTGACACGATTCGACTTCATCTTTGCTGGAAGCCTCGCGGCGGCTTTTGGAACGCGCCCCTATCCAAGCCCGCCTTTAGGTCTTATTGACGGAAAAACCAACTGACAGAGTGGATCGCCTTGGCAATGGCACAGCGCAACCCTATGTTAGAGGCCAAATAAGACGGTTGCCATGAGGCTGCTGTTCCAGTGCTGGGGAGTTCGATGAACCCTAACTTACGAAATTTCGCCTTGTGGGCAATCATAGCGCTTTTGCTGATTGCCCTTTTCAGCATGTTCCAGACGACGCCGGCGCAAACCAGCTCGCGTGATATCCCTTACTCGCAGTTCATGCGTGAGGTCGATGCGGGCCGCGTCAAGGAGGTTGTCGTCACCGGCAATCGTGTCTCGGGAAGCTATGTTGAAAACGGCACCACCTTCCAGACCTATTCTCCTGTCGTCGATGACAGCCTTCTCGATCGCTTGCAGTCGAAGAACGTGGTCGTTTCGGCCCGTCCGGAAACCGATGGTTCGTCCGGCTTCCTGAGTTATCTCGGTACGCTGCTGCCGATGCTGCTCATTCTGGGCGTCTGGCTGTTTTTCATGCGGCAGATGCAGGGCGGCTCGCGCGGCGCGATGGGCTTCGGCAAGTCCAAGGCCAAGCTTCTGACCGAAGCGCATGGCCGCGTGACCTTCGATGACGTCGCTGGCGTCGACGAAGCCAAGCAGGACCTCGAAGAAATCGTCGAATTCCTGCGCGATCCGCAGAAATTCCAGCGCCTCGGCGGCAAGATTCCGCGCGGCGTGCTGCTCGTCGGCCCTCCGGGCACGGGTAAGACGCTGCTCGCCCGCTCCGTTGCCGGCGAAGCCAACGTTCCGTTCTTCACGATTTCCGGTTCCGACTTCGTCGAAATGTTCGTCGGTGTCGGCGCAAGCCGCGTCCGCGACATGTTCGAGCAGGCCAAGAAGAACGCTCCCTGCATCATCTTCATCGACGAAATCGATGCCGTCGGCCGTCACCGCGGCGCCGGTCTCGGCGGCGGCAACGACGAACGTGAGCAGACGCTCAATCAGTTGCTGGTCGAGATGGACGGCTTCGAGGCCAACGAAGGCATCATCCTGATTGCCGCGACCAACCGTCCCGACGTTCTCGACCCGGCGCTGCTGCGTCCGGGCCGCTTCGACCGTCAGGTCGTCGTTCCGAACCCGGATATCGTCGGCCGCGAGCGGATCCTCAAGGTTCATGCCCGCAACGTTCCGCTGGCGCCGAATGTCGATCTCAAGGTTCTTGCCCGCGGCACGCCCGGTTTCTCCGGCGCCGACCTCATGAACCTCGTCAACGAAGCTGCCCTCATGGCCGCACGCCGCAACAAGCGCGTCGTCACCATGCAGGAGTTCGAAGACGCCAAGGACAAGATCATGATGGGCGCCGAGCGCCGCTCTTCGGCAATGACCGAGGCGGAAAAGAAGCTGACGGCCTACCACGAAGCCGGTCACGCTATCACGGCGCTCAACGTTGCCGTTGCCGATCCGCTGCACAAGGCGACGATCATCCCGCGTGGCCGGGCTCTCGGCATGGTCATGCAGCTTCCCGAGGGCGACCGCTATTCGATGAGCTACAAGTGGATGGTCTCGCGCCTCTGCATCATGATGGGCGGCCGCGTCGCCGAAGAATTGACGTTCGGCAAGGAGAACATCACCTCCGGCGCATCTTCGGATATCGAGCAGGCCACCAAGCTTGCCCGCGCCATGGTCACGCAGTGGGGCTTCTCCGATCAGCTTGGTCAGGTGTCCTACGGCGAGAACCAGCAGGAAGTCTTCCTCGGCCACTCCGTTTCGCAGACGAAGAATGTTTCGGAAGCGACGGCCCAGAAGATCGATAACGAAGTCCGCCGGCTGATTGACGAGGCATACACGCAGGCCCGCGATATCCTCACCGAAAAGCACGATGATTTCGTAGCGCTTGCCGAAGGCTTGCTCGAATACGAGACCCTGACCGGCGAAGAAATCAAGGCGCTGCTGCGCGGCGAAAAGCCCGCTCGCGATCTCGGCGACGATGCGCCTCCGAGCCGCGGTTCGGCCGTGCCGAAGGCTGGTGCGCGCCCCGCGTCCAAGGGCGACGAGGCGGAAGGTGGCCTCGAGCCCCAGCCGCACTGACGCGAAGTAACTCGAATGGACAAAGGTCGGATTCTCCAGCAAGAGGTCCGGCCTTTTTCTATTGGTAACGGGATATAATCAATTTTCTTTGTAATTTACGTGATGGCGCCTACGATTTATGGCATGCCGCTATCATGGGAAGCCGCAATTTCGCTTTGTATTGGGACTGATAGTCCTCGGCTGATTTTGCGGGAGGTTCCGCGGCCTTATTTGGCTCGCTGAAAAACAATATAGAGGTACATATGAAAAGACGTTACTTCGGCACCGACGGTATTCGCGGGCAATCGAACGTGTTCCCGATGACGCCGGATCTGGCGATGCGCGTCGGCATTGCTGTCGGCACGATCTTCCGCAATGGCAATCATCGCCACCGGGTCGTGATCGGCAAGGATACGCGCCTTTCCGGCTACATGCTGGAAAACGCCATGGTTGCTGGATTCACGGCCGCTGGCCTCGACGTCTTCCTGCTTGGCCCGATCCCAACGCCCGCCGTTGCCATGCTCACCCGCTCGCTGCGCGCCGATGTGGGCGTAATGATCTCCGCTTCGCACAATCCTTACGAGGACAACGGTATCAAGCTCTTCGGTCCCGACGGATACAAGCTCTCCGACGATATCGAATCGCAGATCGAAGAACTGTTGGAGAAGGATCTTTATACCCAGCTCGCAAAGTCTGACGACATCGGCCGCGCCAAGCGAGTCGATGGCGTGCACGACCGTTACATCGAGCATGCAAAGCGCACGCTGCCGCGTGATGTGACGCTGCAGGGGCTGAGGGTTGCGATCGACTGCGCCAATGGCGCCGCCTATAAGGTCGCACCGGCGGTGCTCTGGGAACTCGGTGCCGACGTCGTCACCATCGGCAACGAGCCGAATGGCGTTAACATCAATCTGAATTGCGGTTCCACCAGCCCCGTCACTCTGCAAAAGAAGGTCGATGAGGTGCGGGCGGACATCGGTATCGCTCTGGATGGTGATGCCGACCGGGTTATTATCGTGGACGAAAACGGTGCGCTGGTCGATGGCGACCAGCTGATGGCGGTGATCGCCGAAACCTGGGCGGAAAACCAGCAGCTTCGCGGCAACGGTATCGTGGCGACCGTCATGTCGAACCTTGGCCTGGAGCGCTTCCTCAGAGGCAAGGGAATGGGCCTTGCCCGCACCAAGGTCGGCGACCGCTATGTCGTCGAGCATATGCGCCAGAACAATTTCAACGTTGGCGGCGAGCAGTCCGGCCATATCGTGCTTTCGGACTACGGCACGACCGGGGACGGGTTGGTTGCTGCGTTGCAGATCCTCGCTGCTGTCAAGCGAACCGGCAAGACCGTCAGCGAAGTCTGCCGCCGTTTCGAGCCGGTGCCGCAGCTTCTCCGCAATGTCCGCATTTCCGGCGGCAAGCCGCTGGAAGACGTGCAGGTGCAGCAGGCGATCGCCGATGCGGAAGCCGAACTTGCCAAGAACGGCCGCCTCGTTATCCGTCCTTCGGGCACCGAGCCGCTGATCCGCGTGATGGCGGAAGGCGACGACAGGGCGCAGATCGAGCGCATCGTCAACGAACTGATCGGCACGATCTCGGGCGTCAGAACGGCGGCTTGAATCGTTTGCGATTGTTGAGGGAGAGCCGGCGCTCGGTCGCCGGCTTTTTCATGTCCGCCTTGCGAGCCAGACGGTCTGGCCGCCGCAAGCCGGGTCTTCGACCATGTGATCAACGACCGAGAAGCCGTGTTCCGGCAGCAGGCTGCGATACTCCGCACCGTCGAGGCTGCTGTGATAGAGCGGCTCGCCGCAGAACGTTCCCATCGCCTCGCCATAGGCAGGCCCGCTGGTAAACATCAGCGCCGCGCCATCCGCCGCATGCGCCGCGAAGACGGCAAATATCCGCCGCTGATCCTCTGGCTTCAAGTGGAAGAAGCTGTCCCAGGCAATCAGCCCGTCGAATCTCGCTCTGAGCGACAGGGCGCGCATATCGGCGACGTGCCACGTGTGGGTGGGAAAACGTTCCTTGCACATGGCAATCAGCGAGGGCGAACTATCGACTCCCGTCACGGCATAGCCGCTTTCGATGAAATGCCTTGCGAGATGCTCGCCGGAGCCGCAGCCCATATCGAGGATCGTGCCGCTGTGCGGTAGCAGGCTGGAAAATCGATCCAGCCAGCTGCGCTCGAACAGGTTTTTTCCGCGGCTCGCATCCCACACGGCAGCATGCCGCTCGTAAAGCGCTGAGATATTTTCGGCAGGATTCGGGTCACTCATTTATTCAGGCAAGCCCTCAAGAGAATGTTCGCTGGTCAAATACATCACGTACCGGTCCGAGCGAAGGAGTAAAGAGGGGGTTGCGGCGCTCCAATCCCAAAAGTCGTACCACCTGATAGGATGAATTGACTTATCGGATGGGAAACATAACTTTTTTCTTGATCGCAAATGATGTTTGCGGGGCTGAAGGACGACAGCGAGATCAACAATCGTTTCTCCGATCTGAAGCAATTTTCCCAATAGGTCAGAACGGATGTGGTGGATGCTGCAGGGGATCGCCCACAGGATCGCTTCGCCGTTGTCATTGTCGGCGTGACGTGTTCATGAGATAATGCTGAAAAATACAGCGGTGGATTGCGGATTTCGCTCATTGGTGGCGGGATCGCGGTTCAAGGAGCAGGCAATGGCTATCGTGCTGGTTCTGGTTCTGATTGTCGTAGGATCCGTCGCGTTCCACCTGCTTAGCCCGTGGTGGTCGACGCCGATCGCGTCCAACTGGAGCTACATCGACAGCACCCTTACCATCACCTTCATCATCACCGGCATCGTCTTCGTCGCAGTGGTGTCGTTCATGGCCTATTGCGTTTTCCGGTTCCGGCACAGGCCAGGAAACCGGGCGATGTATGAGCCGGAAAACCGGCGGCTGGAGATATGGCTTGCGGTGGTAACGTCCGTCGGCGTTGCCGCCATGCTTGCTCCCGGTCTCTTCGTTTGGAAGCAGTTCATCACCGTGCCGGCCGATGCGCAGCAGATAGAGGTGGTCGGCCAGCAGTGGCAGTGGAGTTTCCGCCTGCCGGGGACAGACGGAAAGCTGGGGAAATTCGACACCCGTGATATCAGCCCGGACAATCCCTTTGGCCTGACCAAGAGCGACGCTGCGGGTCTTGATGACGTGATCGTCGAGGGAGGTGAACTGCACCTGCCCATCGGCAAGCCGGTCAAGGTCCTGCTTCGCTCGACCGACGTCCTCCACGACTTCTACGTGCCGGAGTTCCGGGCCAAGATGGATATGATCCCCGGCATGGTGACCTATTTCTGGTTCACGCCGACACGCACCGGGACGTTCGAGATTCTTTGTGCCGAGCTCTGTGGCGTCGGGCATCCGCAGATGCGCGGCACGGTCATGGTCGATGAGGAGACGGCCTACCAGGCATGGCTGCAGCAGCAGCCGACCTTCACGCAGATGCTCGCATCGGGAGAGACGCAGCCGGCCGAACAGCCGCAATAGCTACCGGAGGAACAGGGAGGATATAGATATCATGGTCGATATTCGATCGGGCGCCGGGGAGATCATCCCGCCTGCGGAAGTCGAGGATGTGGAACTCTATCATCCGAGGAGCTGGTGGACGAAGTATGTCTTCAGCCAGGATGCCAAGGTTATCGCCGTCCAATATTCCGTGACGGCCATGTCGATCGGATTTGTGGCGCTCGTGCTGTCCTGGCTGATGCGCATCCAGCTCGCCTTTCCCGGCTACTTCGCCTTCATCGATCCGGAGCACTATTACCAGTTCATCACCATGCATGGCATGATCATGGTGATCTATCTCCTCACTGCGTTGTTTCTCGGCGGCTTCGGCAACTACCTCATTCCTCTGATGCTCGGGGCGAGGGATATGGTGTTTCCCTACGCCAACATGCTGAGCTACTGGGTCTATCTACTGGCCGTGCTGGTGCTGGTCGCGAGCTTCTTCGCTCCGGGCGGACCGACCGGGGCTGGCTGGACGCTCTATCCGCCGCAAGCCATTCTCTCTGGAACGCCCGGCGGGCAGGACTGGGGCATCATCCTGATGCTGTCGTCGCTGATCCTGTTCATCATCGGCTTCACGATGGGCGGCCTGAATTATGTCGTGACCGTGCTGCAGGGCCGCACGCGTGGCATGACACTGATGCGCATGCCGCTGACGGTCTGGGGGATTTTCACCGCGACGGTGATGGCGCTCCTTGCCTTTCCCGCACTTTTCGTCGCCTCAGTCATGATGCTGTTCGACCGGGTGCTCGGGACGAGCTTTTTCATGCCGGCCATCGTGGAGATGGGCGAGCAGCTCCCGCATGCCGGCGGCAGCCCGATCCTGTTCCAGCATCTCTTCTGGTTCTTCGGCCACCCCGAGGTCTATATCGTGGCGCTTCCCGCCTTCGGCATCGTTTCCGATCTCATCAGCACGCATGCCCGAAAGAATATCTTCGGCTACCGCATGATGGTCTGGGCGATCCTGATCATCGGGGGACTCAGCTTCATCGTCTGGGCGCACCACATGTATGTCAGCGGCATGAACCCGAACTTCGGCTTCTTCTTCGCCACGACGACGCTGATCATCGCAGTGCCGACCGCGATCAAAGTCTACAACTGGGTGCTGACGCTCTGGCGGGGCGATATTCACCTGACGCTGCCGATGCTTTTTGCGCTCGCCTTCATCGTGACTTTCGTCAACGGCGGCCTAACGGGACTGTTTCTCGGCAATGTCGTCGTGGATGTGCCGCTGTCGGACACGATGTTCGTCGTCGCGCATTTCCACATGGTCATGGGCGTGGCGCCGATCCTCGTCATCTTCGGTGCGATCTATCATTGGTATCCGAAGGTGACCGGACGCATGCTGGACGAGACGATGGGACATATTCATTTCTGGACCACGTTCGTCGGCACCTATGCGATCTTCTTCCCGATGCACTATCTCGGGCTGATCGGTGTGCCACGCCGCTACTACGAGCTCGGCGAAACGGCATTCGTTCCACCATCCGCCCATACCCTGAATATCTTCATCACCGTCATGGCGCTGATCGTCGGGGCGGCGCAGATCGTCTTCCTGTTCAACCTGGTCTGGAGCCTTTTCAGGGGCCGGGAGGCCGGCGGCAATCCGTGGCATGCGACGACGCTCGAGTGGCAGACACCGCAAACCCCTCCGGTCCATGGCAACTGGGGCAAGGAACTGCCGGTGGTCTATCGCTGGGCCTATGACTACAGCGTGCCGGGCAGCGGCCAGGATTTCCTTGCGCAGAACGACCCGGGCACTGGCAGGATGGCGCACGGAGCAGCCTCATGACCGTCATCGTCATCTTCCTGGCGATCATCGCCGTCATTGTACTCTGGTGGTCGGCGCACCACCGGCTGGCATCCAAACCGTGGCTGGAAGTGGGCCTCTCGCCCGACACGCGCGGTGCAGGCCGGCTGCCGATCGAGCCCGCCAGGGTCGGCCTCGGTGTTTTCCTTGGCGTCGTGGGAGCCCTCTTCGCGCTGCTCATCAGCGCCTACTTCATGCGCATGACGGCCGCCGACTGGTGGGCAACGCCAGTTCCCCGCCTGCTTTGGGTGAATACCGCTGCGCTCGCGCTCAGCAGTGCATCAGTCGAATGGGCCAAATTCGAGGCAAGGCGTGGCCGGACCGACGTCATGCTGGTTGCGCTTCTCCTGGGACTGTCGACGGCGGTGCTCTTTATTGCCGGGCAAGTCATGGCATGGCGGGAGCTTGTGGCGGCAGGCTACGTGCTTGCCGACAATCCGGCGAACAGTTTCTTCTACATGCTGACCGGCCTGCATGGGCTCCACATCCTGGGCGGCCTGGCGGTGCTCGGCCGCACGACGGCGCACGCCTTCGACGGTCGCTTTCCTCGTCGAAGATTGCTCCTCAGCCTCGATCTGTGCGCCATCTACTGGCACTTCATGCTCTTCGTCTGGCTGGTTCTCTTCGCACTCTTTGCAGGCTGGGCGAATGACTTCGTCGACCTTTGCCGCCAGTTGATTTCGTGAGGAATGAAAGATGGCTCAGTTCACGCAAGTACAAACCGGAGAAACGCTCGAACAACCCGAGGGGTTGCGTGGGGTTGTGGCGGATATCTCCTCGGACCAGCGGGCGTTCAAGCGCGTCTCCTGGGGGAAGGCCATGATGTGGATCTTCCTCCTCAGCGATACCTTCGTCTTCGGCTGCTTTCTGCTTGCTTACATGACCGCGCGCATGTCGACGCCGGTTCCGTGGCCCAATCCGAGCGAAGTCTTCGCGCTTCACATCGGAGGGCAGGACGTTCCGCTGATCCTGATCGCGATCATGACCTTCGTCCTCATCAGCAGCAGCGGCACCATGGCGATGGCCGTCAATTTCGGGTATCGCCGCGAGCGCGGCCGCACCGCGGCCCTCATGCTGCTCACGGCTGCCCTCGGCGCGACTTTCGTCGGCATGCAGGCGTTCGAATGGACGAAACTGATTATGGAGGGTGTGCGGCCCTGGGGGAACCCGTGGGGCGCGGCGCAATTCGGCTCCTCCTTCTTCATGATTACCGGATTTCACGGCACCCACGTCACAATAGGCGTGATTTTCCTCCTCATCATTGCCCGCAAGGTCTGGCGGGGTGATTTCGACACGGAGCGGCGTGGCTTTTTCACCAGCCGCAAGGGCAACTACGAGAGCGTCGAGATCATGGGCCTCTACTGGCACTTCGTCGATCTCGTCTGGGTATTCATCTTCGCATTCTTCTATCTGTGGTGAGGATTGCCATGGCACAGGCGCAAACGCATTCTGGACAGCAGCACCCCGTCAAGCTCTATCTCCTGGTCTGGGGGCTGCTCTTCGTTCTCAGCACCTTTTCCTACCTTGTCGATTATTTCGGCATCCAGGGTTATCCGCGGTGGTTCCTGATCATATTGTTCATGATGCTGAAGGCCGGTTTGATCGTTGCCGTCTTCATGCACATGGCCTGGGAGCGGTTGGCACTCGTCTACGCAATTCTCGTCCCGCCCGTCCTCGTGCTCGTTTTCGTCGCGATGATGGTCTCGGAATCGCACTATACGATCTTTACGCGGCTAACGTTTTCCAGTGCGGGGCTTTAGGGTCCTGCCGGAAGTCACCGGGCTTCAACACTTCAGCAGCAACGAATTTCCGCTAGTCTAACAGCGGAGAGTCCCGTCGATTGGCAATAGTCATAGTTAATGTTTACAGTTAAGTGGCTTTTAACATTTCCCATTCATTATCCATGAAAAGCGTATCACATTGGCGGGGGTGTCCACTCTGCCGATGCAACCGGATCTTGGAGTGGATCATGAAAAGAAGCTTGTCCGGCATCCTTGCCGCATTGCTTGTCACATCAAATGCGTTCGCGGCCGATCTCGCTCCTGTCGAGCCGGTTCCGGAAATCCCGCCGGAAGTCACTGTCACCGAAGCCACGGGCTGGTATCTTCGTGGCGACGTGGGATATGGCTGGACCGATCTGCGTGGGGCGCGCTACTTCCAGGGTAGCAACGGCAATGAGGTCGACTTCACTACCGCCGATCTGCGCGATGCCTTCACGGCGGGCGGCGGTGTTGGTTACCAGGTAAACAACTACTTCCGCACGGACCTTACGCTTGACTATCTGGGTGAGGCTGATTTCCGTGGCTCGACCAAAGGCACGTGCGGCTTTGCAGCTGTTGCTTGCACCTCGAGCGACGTATCTTCGCTCACGGCTTGGTCGCTGATGGCCAATGCCTATGTCGATCTCGGGACTTATGGCTATTTCACGCCCTACGTCGGCGCCGGTATCGGCGGCACCTACGTCAAGTGGAAGGACCTGCATAACACGTCTTGCGCCGACGACGGTTCGGGATGCGACGACGAAGTCACCCATCATGGCCGCAGCGGCTGGCGGTTCAGCTACGGACTCATGGCCGGCGCCTCGATCGATGTCACCTGCAACGTCAAGGCCGATGTCGGTTATCGTTTCCTGCATGTGAACGGCGGCAACATGTTCGGTTTTGCGGAAAATGGCGGTCCCGGTCGTGACAAGGGCTTCAATGTGCACGAAGCCCGCATCGGCGCTCGCTATCTTTTCGGCGGTTGCCAGCAGGCCTCCTACGAACCGCCGCCGGAAATCCCGCTGCAGCAGCCGGTCTACAAGTAAGAGCGATCTCCGCGAACCATTTGAAAGCCGCCCTTCGGGGCGGCTTTTTCGTTTTCGTCTCATCGTGCCTGCGTCAAAAAATCCTCCAGCTGCGACACTTCCCAGTTGACTACGGTCGCGACCCTCTATATCCACGGCGGCGGGACACTCCTCCCCAACGAGGAGCTATCTATCTGGAAGGATAGCACATGGCGAAGACCGCAAAGCCGGACGTACGTCCGCAAAATACCCACTTTTCTTCTGGCCCCTGCTCGAAGCGCCCTGGTTGGACGCTCGACGCTCTTTCCGACGCGCCTCTCGGGCGTTCGCACCGTGCGAAGGTCGGCAAGGCGAAGCTGAAGCAGGCCATCGATCTTACCCGCGAAGTTCTGGAAGTGCCGGCGGATTACCGCATCGGCATCGTTCCGGCATCGGATACCGGCGCCGTTGAGATGGCGCTCTGGTCGCTGCTCGGCGAGCGCGGCGTCGACATGCTCGCCTGGGAAAGCTTCGGCGCAGGCTGGGTCACCGACGTGGTGAAGCAGCTGAAGCTCAAGGACGTGCGCAAGCTTGAAGCCGGCTATGGCGAGCTTCCCGACCTTTCCACCGTGGATTTCGACCGCGACGTGGTCTTCACCTGGAACGGCACCACTTCCGGCGTTCGCGTTGCGAACGGCGATTTCATTCCTGATAATCGCAAGGGTCTGACGATCTGCGATGCGACTTCTGCCGCTTTCGCGCAGAACCTCGATTTTGCCAAGCTCGACGTCGTCACCTTCTCCTGGCAGAAGGTCCTGGGCGGCGAGGGTGCGCATGGCATCATCATCCTTTCGCCGAGGGCCGTCGAGCGCCTTGTTACCTACACGCCGGCCTGGCCGCTGCCGAAGATTTTCCGCATGACATCCGGTGGCAAGTTGATCGAAGGCATCTTCACCGGCGAGACGATCAATACGCCTTCGATGCTCTGCGTCGAGGACTATATCGATGCGCTCCTCTGGGCCAAGCAGCTCGGCGGCCTAAAGGCTCTGATGGCGCGCGCCGATGCGAACGCCAAGGTAATTGCCGACTTCATCGCAGCCAACGACTGGATCGCCAATCTCGCCGTCAAGCCGGAAACGGCATCCAACACGTCGATCTGCCTGAAGATCGTCGACAAGGACATTACTGCGCTTTCCGACGACGAGCAGGCGAACTTCGCCAAGGGCCTCGTCTCGCTGCTCGAGAAGGAAGGTGTCGCCTACGACATCGGCCATTATCGCGACGCGCCGTCGGGTCTGCGCATCTGGGCGGGTGCCACTATCGAGACCGCCGACATGCAGAAGCTGATGCCTTGGCTATCCTGGGCCTTCGAAACGCAGAAGGCGGCGCTTTCCCAGGCTGCTGCCTGATGTGATCGCATCCGGCTCCGCTCGCTGAGCGGAGCCCAGCATTCCCGATTTTCATCTATCGCTGAACACTTTTGAAGGAAGCCCTCCAATGGCACCTCGCGTTCTCGTATCCGACGAACTGTCGGAAACCGCCGTCCAGATCTTCCGTGATCGCGGCGTCGAAGTCGATTTCCAGCCGCAGCTCGGCAAGGACAAGGACAAGCTCGCCGAAATCATCGGCAATTATGACGGCCTCGCCATCCGCTCCGCTACCAAGGTGACGGAAAAACTGATTGCCGCCGCGACCAATCTCAAGGTCATCGGACGCGCCGGCATCGGCGTCGACAACGTTGAGATTCCGGCCGCTTCGCGCCGCGGTATCATCGTCATGAACACGCCTTTCGGCAACTCGATCACCACAGCCGAGCACGCTATCGCGCTGATGTTCGCCGTTGCCCGCCAGCTTCCGGCAGCCGACACCTCGACCCAGGCCGGCAAGTGGGAAAAGTCGAAGTTCATGGGTGTCGAGATCACCGGCAAGACGCTCGGCGTCATCGGTGCGGGCAATATCGGCTCGATCGTCTGCGCCCGCGCCATCGGCCTGAAGATGCACGTCCTTGCCTATGATCCGTTCCTCTCCAAGGAGCGCGCCGAGGAGATGGGCGTCACCAAGGTCGAGCTCGATGAGTTGCTCGCCAAGGCCGACTTCATCACCCTGCATGTGCCGATGACCGACAAGACGCGCGGCATCCTCAACAAGGAAGCGCTGGCAAAGACCAAACCCGGCGTGCGCATCATCAACTGCGCCCGCGGCGGTCTCGTCGACGAAGCGGCTCTTGCGGAAGCGATCAAGTCCGGCCATGTCGCCGGTGCAGCCTTCGATGTCTTCGAAGTTGAGCCGGCCAAGGAAAGCCCACTTTTCGGCTTGCCGAACGTCGTCTGCACACCGCATCTCGGCGCATCGACCACGGAAGCTCAAGAAAACGTTGCGCTGCAGGTTGCCGAGCAGATGTCGGACTACCTGATCAAGGGTGCGGTCTCCAACGCGATCAACATGCCGTCGATCACGGCCGAGGAAGCGCCGATCCTCAAGCCCTTCATCAAGCTTGCCGACGTGCTCGGCGCCTTCGTGGGACAGGTGACGGAAAGCGCCATCAAGGAGATCGAGATCCTTTATGACGGTTCAACGGCCGGGATGAACACCAGGGCTCTGACAAGCGCCGTGCTGGCCGGTCTTATCCGCCCGCAGGTTGCGGACGTGAACATGGTTTCGGCGCCGATCATGATCAAGGAAAAGGGCATCATCCTTTCCGAGGTCAAGCGCGACAAGACCGGCGTCTTCGACGGCTATATCAAGCTGACGGTGACGACGGCGAACCAGACTCGCTCCATCGCGGGCACGGTGTTTTCCGACGGCAAGCCGCGCTTCATCCAGATCAAGGGCATCAACCTCGACGCCGATGTCGGTTCGCACATGGTCTACATCACCAACACCGACGTTCCCGGCATGATCGGCTTCATCGGAACGACGTTGGGTGCGGCGGGCGTCAACATTGCCAACTTCCAGCTCGGCCGCGACAGGCAGGGCGGAGATGCGATCGCGCTCCTTTATGTCGACGGACCGATCGGCGACGACGTCCTCACCAAGCTGACGGCCCACCAGGCTATCCGCCAGGCGAAGCCCCTGGTCTTTGCGGTCGAGTAAGATTTCCTCCCAAGGAAGAACGAGAAAGCCGGGCGCAGGGGACTGCGCCCGGCTTTTTTACTTTTGATGGATCGATGCTGCGGAGATCACGCGCCCGTATCGGGTTTGCTCGTTTCCGGAGCGTCCGCAGGCGGAGCATCCGAAGCCGGCGCGTTGGCGGCCGGCTTTGGATCAGCCGCCGCCGGCCAGGTCAGATAGTAATACTGGCTGCCGACCTGCCCGAAATAGACGTGGTTGCCGGTGTTCTTCTCGACGAAGCTGCCGTCGTCGGCTTTGACGAGTGCGCCGTGGTTGTCGCGCTCCAGATGGCTCCTCAGGAAGTCGTTCCAGTCGCTCGTCTCGACCGTCTGGCCGGGCTTGCTTTGGTCCTCGTCGGCCACGTCCCACGCCTTGATCGTCACGCCCTTTGTCGGGTCGGTGACCTGCAGCGTGCCGTTGTTGAATGCTTCGAGCATCGACGCTTCCTGGCTGTTCCCACCCTTGGCCTCGGCGGCGGCGGTGAGGTTCTGCTTCAGCAGCGCCATGAAGGATGACGTGGTGATATCGGTGCTTGCGAGCGTCGAATCTGAAGAGCCGGTATCGCTGGTCTGGTTCGCGGGCAAACCGTTCAGTAGAGCAGTCAACGCCGAGCGCGACTGAGAGGGAAGGCTCGAGAAATCGCCGTTTGCGAAGGAAGAATCGTCGGAGCTGGCCAGCCCGTCGGAAGAGGGTTCCCCGCCGTGCAGCACCTGCAGCGCCAGTTGCGATGAGAGAAGTCTTGTCGAATCAACTAATGAAACCATTGAAACCTCTTTGAATAAGGAAATCGATTTGCCTGCCAAGCCGCAGAAGCAATCGGAACGGGAAACTGTCCGCAGCATCGAAATGTCCGTCTCGATGTGGTGATCGAGACGGATATCCTTTTGTAGAGAATTCAATAGTCGCGCAGCGTTGTGTGTGGCTTGCGTGCTGAACAGGTCGGAAGCCGGGCGCAAGGGGACTGCGCCCGGCTTTTTTGCCAGCATCTTTGCCTGGCAATCAGATCATAAATTGACTGCTGTTTGGAATGTGACCCTCCGGCGTCAGGTCATCGACGGCCTTTGGAAGATCTTTTGAAAGGCGGCTCAGGATTTCGTCCGCGCTGAGCCCTGTTTTGGAAGAGATCTCCTCCAGAACATCCGGGCCAATCGCCTGCGAGAGCTGGCGGTCGTCGATCGGCTTGTTCTCGCCGGGCGATACCCAGGAATCCGCCGTATCGCCATAGCCGTTCTTGCTGAACTGATCGAGCAAACCGCCAAGGCCGCCACTCAAAACGCCGCCGGCAGAGCCGCCTTTGATAAGGTCACCGAGACCGCCGCCGGCAAGTCCGCCCAGAAGTCCGCCCAGACCGGCGTCCGATGACTGGGATGGTATTCCGGGCTGGGCACCGGGTGTTTGCCGCTGTGCGCCGCCCTGCGTGAGCTCCCTCAATGCCGAGGCGATCTTATCGCGATTCTGGTAGCCAGCCACGGCGAGTATGCCGAGCAATGCAGTGAGATTTCTCCGATCCATGATGTCCTCCCGTTGAGTTGGGCCGCATTCGACCAATGCCCCGGAATGCGGGAATGCACGGAAGGTGACTTAGTTCCTGCGTCGTAAAATTCAACGTACGGGCTTCAACAGGCGTAGCGCATTGATCGTCACCAGCACCGTCGCTCCCGTGTCAGCGAGGATCGCAGGCCACAATCCGGTGATGCCGACGATGGTCGTGACAAGGAAGACCACCTTGAGGCCGAGCGCGATGGTGATGTTTTCGAAGATGTTTCGCATCGTTCGCCTGGAAAGGGCGATCATCGCTGCTACGTCGCCGACCCGGCCGTGCAGCACCGCCGCGTCGGCAGTCTCAAGCGCCACATCCGTCCCGCCGCCCATGGCGATGCCGACATCGGCTGCCGCGAGGGCAGGGGCGTCGTTGATGCCGTCGCCGACCTTGGCCACGAGAAAGCCTTCGCGTTTCAATTCGCCGACGATGCGCTGCTTGTCTTCAGGCATGAGTTCGGCGCGTACATCGATGCCGAGCTGCTCGCCGATTGCCCTTGCGGTACGTTCGTTGTCACCGGTTAGCATCAGGGTCCGGACACCGGTATCGGTCAAGGCCTTGAGCCCAGCTCTCGCATCCTCGCGTGGCTCGTCGCGCATGGCGATCAACCCGGCGACTTTCCCGTTGATGACGAGGACCGAAACGGTTTTGCCCTGCTCGTTCAGTTTAGCAATCTGCTCGTCCTGTTCGGGGGTTAGTGCGCCGGTCAGGCGGGCTGCAGCTGGAGAAAGAAGATCGAGTCTTTCGCCGCCCACGCGACCGGTCATGCCCTTGCCGGGAACGGCTTCCACCTCGAAGGCCGGTGGGACGGGCACCTTGTCGCTCTTCGCGCGCTCAAGGATTGCCAGCGCAAGCGGGTGGCTGGAGCTTCTTTCCAGGACGGCGGCACGCGAAAGCACCTGTGCCTCCGTCCGCTCGAAGGGCACGATGTCGGTAACCTTTGGCTTACCTTCGGTCAGTGTGCCGGTCTTGTCGAGCGCGACGGCCGTAACCTTGCCGAGCGTTTCCAGTACCGCACCGCCCTTCATCAGCAGTCCGCGCCGCGCGCCGGCCGATAGCGAAGCGGCAATGGCAGCGGGCGTCGAAATCACCAGCGCGCAGGGGCAGCCGATGAGCAGGATCGCGAGGCCCTTGTAAACCCATTCGTCCCATGCGCCGCCTGCAAGCAGCGGCGGCAGGATCGCGACGAGTGCCGCGACCACGACGACACCCGGCGTATAGTAGCGCGAGAAACGATCGATAAAGCGCTCGGTCGGCGCCTTCGATTCCTGTGCTTCCTCGACGAGTTTGACGACGCGGGCAATCGTGTTGTCGGCGGCCGCGGCGGTGACGCGAATGCGGAGCGCGGCATCGCCGTTCACGGTTCCTGCAAAGACCGCGTCATCGGCAGCCTTGCGTACCGGAACGCTTTCCCCTGTGACAGGCGCTTCATCGATCGCGCTTTCCCCCGAGACGATAACGCCGTCGGCGGAAATGCGGTCGCCCGGGCGCACGAGGATGATGGAGCCCACCGCGAGGCTTTCCGCCGGTACTTCGCGCGTCTCGCCAGCTTCCTCCAGCAAGGCGCTCTTCGGCACGAGCGCCGTCAGCGATTGGATGCTCGCTCGCGCCTTTCCGGCAGCGATGCCTTCAAGCAGTTCACCGACCAGGAACAGGAAGACGACGGCTGCGGCCTCCTCTGCGGCATGAATGACGATGGCGCCCGTCGCTGCGATCGTCATCAGCATCTCGATGGAAAAGGGCGTTCCGGCCAGTGCCGCCATGACTGCTCGGCGCGCGATCGGCGCAAGACCGATCAGCGTCGCGGCAATGAAGGCGTAGGGGGCGATTGCCGGCAAGAGATGACCCACAACGTAGGCGGCGACGAGCGCCATTCCGGACAGGATCGTCAGGCGGCCTTTCTTGCTTTGCCACCAAGAGCCACTCAGCGATCCATGGTCATGGCCATGCAGCTCTGCGGCTTCCCTTTCAGGGTGCGCGTGCTCATGATCGGAATGGTCATGATGATGACCGGCATGATCGTGGCCATGGGCGTGCAAAGTATGGTCATGGTTCGGCGTCTTCCCGTGCATTGGCACAACCGAGTAACCGAGACCGGTCACTTTCTTCTCGATCGCCTTCAGATCACTGGTCCCGTCATGCCTGATGGTCATCGTGCCGCTGGTCACGGAGACCGAAACGTCCTCGACCCCGGCAATGCGGCGAACGGCCGTATCGATCTTGGCCGCACAGGATGCGCAGTCCATGCCGCCAACTCTGTATTTTGCCTGTGCCGCTTCCGCCATTTCGGATTTCCTTGTTCTTCAGCAGCTCTCTACCTACATGCTCTAGCGACTAGAGGTGCAAGAAGAAAATCATGAAAAAGATCACGATCGGCGATGCGGCGCGCCAGAGCGGCGTTAAAGTTCCGACAATCCGCTATTACGAGAGCATCGGCCTGCTTGCCGCTCCGAGCCGCAGCGAGGGTAACCAGCGTTCCTATGAGCCTGCTGATGTCCGCCGGCTTGCCTTCATCCGTCATGCGCGCGAGCTCGGTTTCGAAGTCGATGCCATTCGAACCCTGCTGACGCTGCAGGACGAGCCCGATCAACCTTGCGCTTCGGCCGATGCGATCGCCAAGGCGCGCCTCATCGAGGTCGAGCAGCGTATTCGCAGCCTCATGGCTTTGAAGGCTGAGCTGGAAATGATGGTTGAAGGCTGCGGCCACGGCCGGGTCGATCAGTGCCGGGTCATCGAAGTCCTTGCCGATCACGGCCAGTGTACGCACGCGCACCACTGAACTTAAAGCGCCGCAGATCGTTTCTCCTTTCCAGTCAAGGAGGAGAGAGCGATGCCACAGATGAGTCTTTCCGATATTTCCAAGAAGATGCGCGATATCGATATGGCGATGTTGTGCACCCATACCGAAGGCGGCGCCATCGCCGGTCGGCCGATGAGCAATAATCGCGACGTCGATTACGACGGCGACTCCTACTATTTCACATGGGAAGCTTCGCGCATGGTCGCTGATATCGAGAGCGATCCCAAGGTGTCTCTGACGTTCCAGGGAAAGAAAGCTTTCTCCATCGCCGTAGAAGGCATAGCCGAAGTGATCCGCGACAAGAAGGCTTTCAAAAAGCACTGGACGGATGACCTCGACAACTGGTTCACGGAGGGCATCGACACAAAAGGCGTCGCGATGATCAAGGTGCATGCCGATCGCCTTCATTACTGGAATGGCGAGGAGGATGGCGAGGTGAAGCTGAAACGGTGAATCGCCTCAGCCTTTGGAGAGGTCGCCTTGTCCTGCTCTCGCGAGCAACTCGGTGACCTCCTCGTCGCTGGTCTGGTCGAAATCCTCGTAGTGAAGGCTGACCGCCCGCAAATCTTCCGGTGCGGACAGGCAGACCACTTCGTCGACTTCCTTCTTCAGCTCCTCGATCACCGTTCGCGGCGCTACAGGGATCGCAAGTGTGACATGGCCCGCACCTGCCTGCCGCAGCCCTTTCAATCCGGCTTTTACCGATGCGCCGGTGGCAATGCCGTCGTCAACGAGAATGACGCTCCGGCCTGCAAGATCGATCGGCGTGCGGTTGCCGAGATACGTCTTTCGACGTCTTTCGATTTCCTCCAACTGTCTCGCCGCCTCCCGTTCGAAATAGTCCAGCGAAGCTCCGCAATAGGAAAGCGTGTCTTCGTTGATCACGCGCTGCGGATTTTTTCCATCGACCACGGCACCGATGGCGAATTCCGGATAACCCGGTGCGCCGATTTTGCGGACCAGCAAGATATCGAGCGGCGCCTGTAAACCGCGGGCAAGCTCAAAGGCGACCGGTACGCCGCCGCGGGGCAGACCAAGGACGACCGGGTCATCGTTCCGGGGGCCGATGGCTTCCACAAGCCTTCTGCCCGCGTCGGCACGATTGCGAAAGCGTGAGGGGTGCAGCATCGTCAAAGCCCAAAGGGGTAGGTTTCGGGCACGCCCTGCGGGCGAGCGGCCGAAAGCGGAGTTACAGCTTTCGCTTCTTCAAACCATATGTAGCAGTCGAACTGTTCGGGAAGCACGGCTTCGAAATAGTGACTGTAGAATTCGGTGTCCGGCCGGTAGACCACGCCGATGGCCCGCTCAAGGCGGCGATCCGACAGTGTCTCGCGCACCGTTCCGTCCCGGCCGACCCGCAGATCGGTGAGCGATCTCGGTATGGCCGTCTGTCTGAAAACACGCTCATAGGAATCCGGACGCGACGGAGTGACGGTTTTGATCTGCACCGGTTGATCCCAGTCGTCGGCCGCCGCCACCGTACCCCGGTCGGTGCCGAAGCCCACAAGCAGTGCCTCGTCGCCATAGGCGATGCGCGCAAGTTCCCCGATGTTGAACTGGCCGTCCCAGCCCATGGCGGTGGCCGCGGCGTTGCCGATGTGCGAATTATGGGCCCATACCACTGCCTTTGCCTCCGGCCGGTGTTCCACCAGCTTCTGAAGCGTTTCGAACATGTGTTTGTCACGCAGGTTCCAGGCATCATTGCCATGGCGGTACATTGCCCGGTAATAGTGCTCGGCGGTCGCGACGATGCGCGCGTTTTGGGCGACGTCCAGGAAGCCCTCGGCATCCTCGGCGGCATGGTCGAGTTCGCGGGCGAGCAGTTCCTGCAACTGGGCAACGACAGCCGGTTCGCATTCCTCCTGCGCGCCGGACCGGATGGCGCGGGCATAGCCTGCCGGCCGCTCCTGCCAAGGCGTCAGACATGCGTAACGGCGTCGTGCTTCCGCAGCCGCATCCGGGTCGACGCGCCGGAGATAATCGAGCACAGCCTTGATAGAACCGTGCAGGGAGTAGATATCCAGGCCGCGGAACTCAATGCGCCGATCCGGCGTCAGGTTTTCGTTGTGGCTGCGGAGCCACGAGACGAACTGCTCGAACTCGCGGTTCCGCCACATCCATTCGGGAAAGCGTACAAACGCCTCGGCATCGGGTGCTCGCGCATTGCGATGACGAACATACCGGTCAATGCGAGCGGCGTCGGGCCAGTCGGCCTCGACGGCAACGATGTTGAAGCCGTGATTTTCGATGAGGTTGCGCGTGATCGCGGTGCGCGCCTGGTAGAACTCAGCCGTGCCGTGAGATGCCTCGCCAAGCAGCACAACCTTCGAGCCGCCGATATACGGATCGAAGAAGGCGCCGAACTCAATTGTGTAAGCTGGGTCGGGCAGCGGTTCGCACGCATGGCAGATCGCATGTGCGATGCTGTCCGCCTGGTTGGGCTTACGCTCCAGGAGAGTCAATTGAACCTCCTTTTGAAATGTAACTGGCTGATTGCTTGCTCGTCGGCGAGGAGGCCGAGCGGTGCCGCCCATCGTTCGTTTCCTTGTACTAGAAACAAATTTCGGCTGCGATTGTTCCTAGGCAACAGGGCGGCGAGCCGACGGCGCCGACCACGGTTTCATTGCCAGGCAGCTCCACCGACACGTCCAGCTACGCCAAGGCGACATTGCTGATCGGCCGGCTGACGCAATTCTCACCGCTTGGCCCATTCAGCGTCGTCCTGATCGCAGCGCTTTCGGCGATCCGGATTGTGGTCGCGGTGAAGACGCTTGCAGGGACCCTCTACGGTACGCTCTTCTCTGACCCGAGCATGGAACCGCCGCGTTAACAGAGCCAAGTCCCCGCCTCTTGCGCGACACCTTGATCCTTTCTATATCCACGGCCACGAAGCCCGGCGGACGAACCCGCCGGAAGAGCAGGAAAATTCGCCGCATTTGCAGGGCAAAAGGCGGAGCGAAACAAGCACTGAATTGGCAACACCCGTGAATACACTGGATTTTGACAAGAAGCCGGAAGATACGCGCGTTGTCGTCGCCATGTCGGGCGGCGTCGACAGCTCTGTCGTTGCGGGCCTTTTGAAGCGCGAGGGCTACGATGTGCTCGGCATCACGCTGCAGCTCTACGATCATGGCGCTGCCGTTCACCGCGCCGGTTCCTGCTGTGCCGGGCAGGACATCGATGACGCCCGCCGCGTCTGCGAGACACTCGGTATTCCGCACTACGTACTCGATTACGAGAAGCGCTTCCGCGACACGGTCATCAATCCTTTCATGGAGAGCTATGTCGCCGGCGAGACGCCGATCCCCTGCGTCTCCTGCAATCAGACCGTCAAGTTCGCCGATCTTCTGGCGACCGCCAAGGAACTCGGCGCAGACGCGCTGGCGACCGGCCACTATATCCGCTCGCGGCCGAACCCGGCGCCGGGCAACCTTGGCCGCCGCGCGCTTTATCGCCCGGCCGACGCCGATCGCGATCAGAGCTACTTCCTCTTTGCGACCACTCAGGAGCAGATTGATTACCTGCGTTTCCCGCTCGGCGGACTGCCGAAGGCAGAGACCCGCAGGCTTGCCGAGGAAATGGGCCTCGTCGTCGCCAAGAAGGCGGACAGCCAGGACATCTGTTTCGTGCCGCAGGGCAAGTATTCGGACGTCATCAACAAGCTCAAGCCGAATTCCGCTCTTGCGGGCGAGATCGTGCATCTCGACGGGCGCGTGCTCGGCAGCCACGAGGGCATTCTCCACTATACGATCGGCCAGCGCCGTGGCATCGGCGTCGCCACCGGCGAGCCGCTCTATGTTGTTTTTCTCGATGCGCGCTCCCGCCGGGTCATCGTCGGCCCGAAGGAAGCGCTCGAGACACATCGCGTCTACCTCCGCGACGTCAACTGGCTGGGCGATGAGCCGCTCGCGGCGGCGGCGGCCGGCGAAGGTTTTGCCTGCTACGCGAAGGTTCGCTCCACCCGCGCGCCCGCACCTGCCGTTCTCCATGCCAATGCGGGCGGCATATATGTTGACCTGACGATCGGCGAGGCCGGCGTCGCGCCCGGCCAGGCCTGCGCACTCTATTCGGCGCCGGGCGATGATGCGCGCGTCTTCGGCGGCGGTTTCGTCGAGCGTTCCGAGCGCGAGCCTGCGGCGGAAGCTTCGCTGAGGGCATTGCTTTCCAGCCCGGTTGCCGCCTGAACCGGGCGCGAAAAGGACAAGTGGCCAGGTCGCGGTTTTCTTGAAATCACCTGCTTGACACCAGACAGGACCGCACCTTATAAGCCGCACATCCCACGAGCCGACGCTTCGCGACCGGCGTCGTTGACCAGTGGCGGAGTAGCTCAGTAGGTCAGAGCAGAGGAATCATAATCCTTGTGTCGGGGGTTCAAATCCCTCCTCCGCTACCACTGGAACCCATTGAAATGATTGGGTTTTCAGCCAGTGTGGCCGGACGCGAATTTCCGGAACTTTGACACGGGGTTCGGGAATTTCTAAATCCCGCTAGCTCGGCCATGTGTGGCGAGGCGCGACCTTCTGGACAAATCGGCGTTAGCTTCTGGACGGAAAAACAGGACTGCAGGCTGCAGCTGGAAACGACTACGCGCTTTTCACAGGGTACGTTAGGTCGCATTCTGCTGTTGACAAAAACCCTCTCACTGGTCCCACTGACCGACCACCCCGTTACCGGCTGCATCGGATCGGTCCATCCGATCGGCCAACCCATCACCCAATCCGAAAAGTTCGGGTTGAAGGTCAGGTCGTTGATCGGGGATCTCGGCCCAGCGTTCAAAGTGAGATAAAAGAGGAGGTCACAATGTCGCCGCAACTGACGATTTGCCTTGCGCGCGATTCCAACGGCTCAGGAGCCTTTCTTCATGATGAAATTCAGAATACTCGCCTTGGTGATGGCGATCATCGCGGCGGCTTGGCCTGCCCTTGCAGCACAATCGCCTTCCGATCCGCTTGTCGGTCGGGCTTGGGTCGAAACGAAACCGCAGACTGGTCTTCCCGGCGTCATGCTGGTCTTCCTCGCCGACGGCACGCTTTTGATGGATTCGTGCTGGGAAACATACGCGCTGCGGAAATGGACCCGTGCTTCGAAGGACGAGATCTCGTGGGACGAGGACGGCGCCCGGATCACGGCAAAGGTCCAGGCAGTTTCGCAATCGCAGCTTACGCTGCGGGTAAAGGCAGGCAGGGATTTGATCGAACACCGGTATACTGCCGGCGAGGCTCCTTTTGTGTGCCCGGAAATGAAGCGGTGAAGCATCAGCGCGGCCGGCGTCTATCCAGAAAAGCCGGCCGAGAGGGCATCGGGTAGGGAACGCTAACCTATCAGCCAACGGACTGGCTGGCCTTCCGTTAGGTAAAATTGACATCGTGGACGATTGAAGCGACGCTGGCGAACAGCGATTCGAATCGCGATTCCCTTCCTTTCGGCGGTTCGCATCGTCCCACGCGCAGCCCCTCTTTTATCGTTTGGAGTCGAAAGAGCTATCAAAGGATAAATGCCATGATACCTTCGAGTCTCTTCCACGATCTCATCGATGCCCAAATCGCGTTCAAAGTCGTGCAGAGGAACCTTAACGGTCCCAACTTCGTCTTCAGCGTACCGCGGGCGAAGGACGGGCAACTCCGGCTGACGATGCTTGGAGGTCAGGCTCTCGTCGGTTCGGCGGAAGCCGTGCTGGCTCGCCTGAACGCGCTTCTCTGCGAGAACGCCACGAGCCAGCCGCAGACGCTGTCACTCAGGCATGCCCCCGCCTCGGATAGCGGCAAGATCATAAGTTTTGTGATCCGTCCCGAGGCGGACAAGGGCAGGCAGCAGGGTATTCCTGACGAACTGTCTGTCGAATGCCATATCATGACTGGTGACTATCCGAACGTCGACCGCGAGATGGCGGTGGTGAGTGCAGTTGTAGGGAAGAAACAGAGCCTTCACCTTATGGAGCTGGTTGGCAAGGATAACTTCCAGGAGATCAGCCGGCTATCGCCTCACGCCCTTCCGAGGGAAATCCACGAGAAACTGGCGACGAATGGCTACTACGAAGAAAGCTTCATCGCCCTGTATGGAGAGGAAGCTCTCGAAAAGGCGAAAATGGAGCTGGAGGCCGCCTACAGTAACTGGACCGCCGCTGTCCTCGACGTCCTACACGCGCGTCGTCAAGGACTGATGTAGTCTTCAGAAGCGCCGCGGACTGGCTCCGAGGCCATGATGAGGTCGCGTCGCAGCGCCGGCGGGTACGAGCTATTGCCGGAAAGATGCGGCAAAGACTTCTGCCAGCCGCTCGATCCCCGCCTGATCATCACGGTCGAAACGCGATGGAATCGGGCTATCGAGATCGATGACGCCTATGATCTCGTCCGCATGTCGAATTGGCACCACCAGTTCCGAGCGCGATGCCGCGTCGCAGGCGATATGGCCTGGAAATGCGTGAACGTCCTCCACCAGGATGGATGCCCGATCGTTGACGGCGGTCCCGCAAACGCCGCGACCGACAGGAATGCGGACGCAGGCCGGCTTGCCCTGAAATGGTCCGAGCACCAGTTCGTCGTCCTTCAGGAAATAGAAGCCCGCCCAATTGAGGTCCGGCATCATCTGAAACATCAGGGCCGACGCATTGGCCGCATTGGCGACCATGTCAGTTTCCCCTTCCAGGAGCGCCTGCAGTTGCTGCGCCAGCACACGGTAGAACTCCGGCTTGTCGGTAGTCTCGATCAACGCTGTCTGGAACATTGCCACGCTCCTATCTTCATATCCTAGCCCGATGTAGGCTCTCTCTTCTTCTTTGCCAATGGCCCAAGCGCGGGCGATATGCGGACGCTCCACCGCCTGCCGGCATCTTGCAGTGGTCGTTGCGTTAAGAGTTTCGACCTCGGTATCGTAGCGCGCCTAGTCCAGTCTGACTTCGCGAAGCCGGCCCGTCGCCAACAGGTCCGGGTCCACTGACAGAGTCGAACGAATCCCAATTGAGATGGAGAATGAATGCAGGATCAGGCCGCCTCATCCTCAGTCGATCCGCTGATTTCCACAAAGGTTTCGTAACGTTCCAACTGCTGCCTGAGGTGACGAGTTTCGGCGTTCGGCGCCAACAGTGCTGTTTTATGGGCGACGATCCCGGCTTGCTTGGCTTGAAGCCGGGGAGCAATATTGAGGGGCCACACACCATCTGCCACCGGGGAATCCCCAAGATATGCAAGATGGCCCACCCCCGAACGGGCGGCGACTTCGGCCGCGATTCGGTGGGCGAGGATATGCTCGGGATCCCCCGCATTGGCCGCCGGAGAGCAGATGATCCCGCAGTCGCGCGCCCACATCACGACCGCGACGGCGTTGACGATAGCTTCGAACACCGGACCGCTCGATGGGACCGTTCCCTCATAAAGCCCCATCATGAGAAGGCGCTCGCTTGGCAGCCCGAGCCGCTCCAAGGCATCACGGGTCTCCCTTTCATGCAGCCGGGCAAGTTCATCGGGTGAATTGCGCGTCTCTTCCGGTCCCGTTTGGCTTCCGTCATCGACGACGATGACAAACGGCGGCCGGCCCCGACGGCAACATTCGGCGATGAGGCCTCCGCACCAGGCAGCTTCATCGCCGGGATGAGGCGACAGAACCAAAAGATTTTCTGTCTTGGTGATCATTGCCATCTTGTTCGCCGTCAGGCCTTTGGCGGCAAATGCATTGTCTTCCATGTTGATGGTCCTCAGTTGGTCCGATGGAAGCCAAACTTGCCCTGGCGCGCCGGCCAGTTGAAGCCGGCAGCTGCAAAATCTTGCGGGATTTGGATAGTCTCAGGACCCGTTATGCGTTTGTTCAACCCATTCACGATGATTGCTCATGCGATCCACCAGAAGATCGATGAGTGCGCGAACCTTTGCCGAGAGATAGCGCCGATGAGGATAGATCGCATTGATCGCGAACTCCGGCAAAACATAGTCCTCAAACAGCCGCACCAGCGTTCCGTCGGCAATGTCATCGGCAATGAGGAAGCTCGGAGCCACCAGGATGCCGATCCCCTCGAGCGCTAGCGATCGCAGCAGCTCGGCGCTCGTGGTCATGACATTGCCGCCGACCCGGACAGGAACAGCCTCACCGGAGGGTGTCTGAAAACGCCACTCGTTACCCGAAGGAAAGAACTGGTACTGGAGGCAGTTGCGGGCGGCAAGCTCGGTAGGATGCCGGGGTGCCGCGTGCTGCTTGAGATAGGCCGGCGAACAACACACGATCTGTCGCCAAGGCGATAGCCTCCTGATGATCAGACCAGAGTCCCGCGGAGTGACCGTTGGAAGCGCCAGATCGTAACCCTCCTCGATCAGATCGACGGCGCGTTCGCCCGAGACAAAGTCCAGACTGACGGCCGGATTCAGCCTGAGATATTCGGCGAAGATCGGTGCCACGAAGCGCACCAGGTGGGTATTCACATGGACGCGCAGCTTGCCGCGAGGGCTCGTCTGCATCGTTTCGACGATGCGGTCGGCATCATCGAGTTCGGTCAGAACCTGGCTTGAGCGCTCGTAATACAAACGCCCGATTTCCGTCAGCTTCACCTGACGGGTCGTCCGGTTGAGCAGACGTACGCCCAATCGGCCCTCCAGCGCCTGTACATGCCTGCTGACCATGTTGGCGGATAGGTTAAGGCGGCGACCGGCGGCCGAAAAGCTGCCGCATTCGACGACTTGGCAAAACGCCGTCAGGCTGGTCAGGCGATCCATCTATTATCTCCTCCTGGTTCGAGGTTATTCCCGAAAAACGCTGATTATCACACCCGGAGCCAATGTGCATACTCCCTTAAACGCAAGAGGAAGCGATGAGGGAGGAGGAACGACAATGCGTTATGAAAGCGTGCGGCAGCATCATGTTCGGCCCCGCTCTGTCCATCGGGCGATTAATTTCATGACGGCGCTCGTCCGCGAGCCGCTCTCGCTCAATGACATCGCCGCCGCTTCACAAGTTCCGGAGCGAACCCTGCTTGCGGCCTTCCAGATTTTCGAGGGTACGAGCCCGATGCGCTTCCTGCGAGACCTCAGGCTGGAGAGCGCGCGGCGAGACCTGAGCCGAGAGGGCGGCGCACGCTGCGTCTCCGAGGCTGCCGTTCGTGCCGGCTTCAGCCACTTGGGGCGCTTCGCCCGCTACTACGAAGAGCGTTTTGCGGAGCAGCCATCGGCGACCCTGCGTCGCACGAGATCGTGAAATTTTGAAGAACAATCTCACTTGAAACGGAGAAGACAATGCAGGAGCAACAGCCTGAGCGGCCAGTGGCCAATTTCCCGCATTCGGACGGATCGCGGGTGCCTTATAAGGTATTCAGCGACGACGAGGTCTATACGCTCGAACAGGACCAGATTTACCGCGGGCCCACCTGGAATTTCCTCGGCTTCGAGGTCGAGATTCCCAATCCCGGTGACTTCAAGAGCACCTTCGTCGGTGACACGCCCGTCGTCATGACGCGTGCAGAAGACGGCACGCTCGCAGCCTGGGTCAATCGCTGCGCCCATCGTGGGGCCGTTGTCTGTCGGTTCAAGCGCGGCAATGCGCTGTCGCACAGCTGCGTCTATCACCAATGGAGCTACGGAACGAAGGGCAACCTTCAGGGGGTACCGTTCAGGCGTGGTCAGAAAGACTCGACCGGAATGCCGAAGGATTTCGATACGAAGCAGCACAACCTCCGCCAGCTGAGAGTCGAGAGCTATCGCGGTCTGGTGTTTGCAACTTTCAGCGATACAGTCGCGCCGTTTACCGAGCATATCGGGCCAGTGATGCGCCACTATATCGACCGGTTGTTTCACAAGCCCATCGTCTATCTGGGCTGCACCCGGCAATATTCGGACAGCAACTGGAAGCTCTACACCGAGAACGTCAAGGACCCGTATCACGCCAGCCTCCTGCATCTCTTTACCGCGACCTTCAGCATCTTCCGCGTCGGCATGAAAGCGCATTGCGTCGCAGATGACGTCGATGGGCTGCACAGCATGATCTTCGTCGGCCGCAACGAGGAGGAAGCAAACTCCGAGGTCTATAAGGAGCAGAAGATCCGCTCCTACGATGAGGGCTTCCGGCTTGAGGATCCCTCGATTCTGGAGCTGGTGAAGGAGTTCGACGAGCCTGCAAGCACAGCGATCCAGTCGATCTTTCCGCAGCTTATCCTGCAACAGATCCACAATACGCTTTGCGCCCGACAACTGCTGCCGAAGGGTCCGAACCACTACGAATTGGTCTTCCATTTCTTCGGTTACGAGGACGACACGCCGGAACTGCGCGCCTTGCGCATCAAGCAGGCGAACCTCGTCGGCCCCGCCGGCTATGTGTCGATGGAGGACACCGAGGCGACGGAGCTTGTCCAGCGCGGCACGGCTCGTGACGGCGAACTGCATTCGGTGATCGAGATGTCGCGTGCCGCTCCCGATGAACAGAAGACGATGATCACCGAAAGCCTGATCCGCCGGTTCTGGGTCGGTTACCAGACCCTAATGGGATTTGATGCTGTCCTCCCCCAGGCCGCGGAGTAAGAGACATGGAAGATTTCATCATCGGTTTGCAGCTCGCGTCCCTCCAGGACAGCTACGTCGCTGCCATCGACAATGACAAACTCGAGGAATGGCCCGGTTTCTTCACCGAAGACGGACTTTACGAGATCATCTCGAAGGAGAATGTCGAGGACGGTCTGCCGGCTCCTGTCATCTATTGCGACAGTGCCAAGATGATCCGCGACCGGGTTCTGTCGCTTCGGAACGCCAACATCTACGAGAAGCCGTCCTATCGGCACTTTCTCTCCGGCATGGAATGGCGGGCGGAGGCGAACGGCTGGGCCGTATCGACGAACTATCTCGTCGTCAACACGGTCCAAAGCGGCTCCACGAGCGTCTACCAGGCAGGGCGTTACATCGATCACATCGTGCGCACGCCTCACGGTCTCCGTTTCAAGAAGAAGCGCTGCATCTTCGACACTTTGAGAGTGCAGACGCTGCTTGCCTATCCGATTTGAGCGGGAGGCGACCATGCCCGAATGGAAAGATGCAGCAGCAGTGTCGGACGTCGTAGAGGATGAGGTCCATGGCGTCACCGTCGCAGGAACTCCGATCGCGCTCTTCCGGCTCGCCGATGGCGTGTTTGCCCTTCACGATCTCTGCTCCCACGGCCAAGCCCGTCTTTCGGATGGTTTCGTCGATGGCGACTGTGTCGAGTGCCCCCTCCATCAGGGGCTGATCGGCATCCGTGACGGTTCACCCTGTTCGGCACCCGTGACCGCCCCGGTCCAAAGCATTCCGACCCGCATCGTTGGTGAGCGGATCGAGGTATCTCTTTGAGGAACCGCATCATGTCTACCGAAGACAACACTTTTGTCATAATAGGCGCCGGCCAGGCCGGCGCCTGGATTGCCCGAACACTTCGCTCCGAAGGTTTCGATGGTCGGGTCGTGTTGATTGGCGATGAATTCCACTGGCCCTACGAGCGTCCTCCACTTTCGAAGGACTTCCTGAGCGGGACCTCGGCGCCCGAAAGCTTCGCGCTTCTGACAACAGAACTCGCGGCGAGCGAGGGTATCGAGTTCTGGCGCGGTACACGCGTCACTCAAATCGACCGCCGGAAACACCTTATCGTGTGTTCGGATGGACGCTCCCTCCGCTATCGCAAGCTGTTCCTTACGACCGGCGGTCGGCCCAAGATACTGCCCGGCCTGGACGACGAAAATCTCGCACGCGTTCATGCGCTCCGCACCCAGTCCGACGCGTTGCGGCTGCGCTCGGCCCTTGCTGAGTCCGGCAGCCTGCTCGTCATCGGAGGCGGCTGGATCGGGCTTGAGGTGGCCGCGACCGCGCGGCTTGCCGGTGTCGAGGTCACCGTGTTGGAAGCCGGATCCCGTCTGTGCGCCCGCACCGTGCCGCAAGTCGTATCGGATTTTCTTCTCGACCTGCACCGCTCCAACGGCGTGTCGGTAAGGACGTCTGCCAGCCTTTCCGGAATCAGCAGCGGAGAATTTGGCGTGACGGCAACACTCGCCGACGGCGAAGTTCTCACCGCCGACCACGTACTCGTTGGGATAGGCATAACTCCAAACAGCGAACTTGCAGCGAGTTGCGGCTTGCCGGTTCGCAACGGCATCGTTGTCGACCTTCAGGGAAGGACCGCGGATCCCGACATTTTTGCCGCTGGCGACGTGGCCGTTCACCCCAGTGATTTTGCCGGACAGGAGATCCGGCTGGAAACCTGGGCGAACGCGCAGAACCAGGCGATTTGCGCAGCCGGGGCCGCGCTCGGAAAAGCCGGCCGCTATATCGAAATTCCGTGGTTCTGGTCGGACCAATATACCACGAACCTGCAATGCTTGGGGCTGCCGCAGCAAGCCGACCGCGCGATTATGCGCGGCAACCTCGATGCTGGCGGCGGATGCTGGCTGTTCCTGAAGTCCGATGGACGCCTGGCCGGCGCCACCGCTGTCAATGCGCCCCGCGAGATCCGCGCGCTTCGCAAAACATTCGCTCAAGGGCGAATGCCCGAGCCCGCAGCGTGGGCCGATAACAAATGCCCGCTGCAGAGCTTGCCCACTATTCCGCTTTCAACAACTGCAACCGTGGAGGAGATGTTATGAGCAGTTATCTGGTAGACACCGACGAGGTGAAGAACCTCATCGCCAAAGCGTCCGGACTAGACCAGCCGGGCTGCAATGAGCGCCTCAAAACGATCGTCCAGCAAATTTTGTCGGACCTTTTCCGAACGATAGAAAAATTCGACCTCACGCCGACCGAGTTCTGGACGGCGGCAAGTTACATCACCAGGCTTGGCCAGGCGAACGAGGCCGGCTTGTTAATTGCCGGTCTCGGCATCGAGCGCTTCCTCGACATCGTCATGGACGAGCAGGAGCGGCGCGCCGGCCTTTCAGGCGGCACGCCGCGCACGATCGAAGGGCCGCTCTGGATTGCGAACGCTCCTCTGGAAAAAGGCTTCGCACGTCTCGATCAGGATACTGAAGACGGGGTCGTCCTCTTCATGGAAGGTCAGGTGAAGGATGTCGATGGAAGGCCGATCGCTGGCGCCATCGTTGACGTGTGGCATGCCAATGCGAAGGGAGGCTATTCCTTTTTCGACCAGTCGCAGAGCCCCTACAATCTGCGTCGCCGGATCGAAACAGATGTAGACGGCCGCTATCGCTTCCGGTCGATCCTGCCTGTGGGCTACAGCTGTCCGCCTGACGGTCCGACGCAGGCGCTCCTCACTGAACTCGGGCGCCACGGCCGTCGTCCTGCGCACGTTCATTTCTTCGTGGAGGCTGGCGGATACCGCAAGTTGACGACGCAGATTAATATAGATGGCGACGGATATCTCTACGACGATTTTGCCTTCGCAACCCGCGATGACTTGATCCCGGAGGTCATCCACCATGATGCGCCTGATGAGATGGCGTCACGTGGCGTCGATGCCCCCTTCGTAGCGATCCGGTTCGATTTCACCTTGAATCGGGACCAGGAGGCTCTGCCGGACGCCGTCGTGGTGCGAGAGCACGCACAGGTCTGATGAACGAATTTGGGAGGAGTCGGTCATGGCAAACGTTCAGAATATCGACGTGCAAGCTTACGTCGATCAGCAAAAAATATCGTCGTTCCAACTGCTCGTGGTGGCTCTCTGCTTCGCAGTCGTCGCGATCGACGGTTTTGACACCGCAGCTGTCGGATTCATCGCGCCAGCGCTGCGGACAGAATGGCAGCTCACTCACGCGCAACTGGCGCCGCTATTTGCGGCCGGCCTGTTCGGCCTGATGATTGGTGCCATGGTCTTTGGACCGATTGCTGACAAGATCGGGCGAAAGCCCGTCCTTCTCTTCACCACGGCCTTCTTTGCCGCCGCCAGCCTGCTTTCAACGACGGCTGGGGACGTACACTGGCTGACGTTCTGGCGTTTTGTCACCGGAATCGGCCTCGGAGGCGCCATGCCGACCGCGACGACGCTGACGGCGGAATATTGCCCGAGCCGGACGCGATCGGTCATGATCACGACCATGTTCTGCGGGTTCACGCTGGGTGGCGCGCTGGGCGGGCTGGCCTCCGCCGGACTGATCGAGAACTATGGCTGGAAGGCTGTTCTCATCCTTGGTGGGGTCATCCCTCTCGCGCTGCTCTTCCCGCTTGCATGGGCACTGCCGGAATCACCGCGTTACCTCGCAATGAAGGGCGGCCAGGATCGGCGGGTCGCGGCGATCCTCGGCCGGATCCATCCGGCGCCGGAGCTCGCTGACGCTCATTTCATGCCGCCGCAGGTCACCGCGGGATCTCCCGTCGGCAAACTGTTCACGCCTGGTCTGGCGGGCGGCACCGTGTTTCTCTGGCTGACCTTCTTCATGAGCTTGCTCGTCTTCTATCTCCTGACGAGCTGGCTGCCCACGCTGCTGACCGGGACCGGCCAGAGTTTCCGCTCAGCCGCGCTGGTGGGGCTTGTCCTGCCGCTCGGGAGCACTGTCGGCGCGGTGGCGCTCGGCTATGCAATGGACAAGACTGAGCCGCATCTGGTGCTTGCGGCAAGCTATATCCTCGGCGCCCTCTCGATCGCAGCCCTGGGCCATGTCGCATCATACCCTGTCCTTCTTGCGCTGGCCGTCTTCGGGGCGGGTATCGGAACGGGTGGCGCCCTGATCGGTGTGAATGCGCTTACCGCTTCCTTCTACCCTACGGCCAACCGAGCCACCGGCGTAAGTTGGGCGAACGCCGTCGGTCGCACCGGATCGATTTTCGGATCGGTTGCGGGCGGCTATCTCCTCAGCCTTGGCTGGCCCCTCCAATCGGTCTTTACCGTCGCAGCCCTGCCGGCACTGATCGCGGCCGTCACGATCTTCGGAAAACGCTGGATAACGCCGGTAGGTGCTGTCCGGTCCGAGCTGAAACGCGCCTGACGCAGGTCTGGAAGTTGTCCATGGATCGTCACATGAAAACCGATATCCCCGTCCGAGATTACCTGATCCGATCGATCACCAGCACGATTGTCGATGTGCCTACAGTCCGAAAGCACAAGCTCTCGAACACATCGGTCACCGCACAAAGCTACGTGATCGTTCAAGTTCAGCTTGGGAATGGACAGGAAGGTGTCGGCGAAGCGGCGACGCTCGGTGGACCGCGCTGGAGTGAAGAAAGCGTCGAAAGCATCAAGTCAACGATCGACGTCTATCTCGCTCCAGCGCTGATCGGAACGCGCGCCGACACATTCGAGCTGGCCGGCGCGCGTATGGAGGCCGCCGCAAAACGAAACTACGCCGCCAAGGGAGCGATCGAATCCGCGTTGATGGATGTTGTCGGAAAGTCGCTGAACCTTCCGGCAAGCCAATTCCTCGGCGGCGCCGTGCGCGATCGCGTGAGAGTGCTTTGGACGCTGGCATCCGGCGATCCGGGCCAGGAATTGGAGGAGGCCGAGGGCAAGCTCGAAAACCGCAAGCATGACACCTTCAAGGTCAAGATCGGCGCGCAAGCTGCTGAGACAGACATGGCGAGGCTTCGTCATTTGTCGCGCGGCCTGGAGGGCAGGGCGAAGCTTATCGTCGATGCCAACCAGGCTTGGGACGAAACCACGGCACGGCAATACCTGCCGGTGCTCGCCGAGCTCGGTATTCAGCTGGTGGAGCAGCCATTGCCCGCCTGGAATATCGCCGGCATGGCACGCCTTCGCGGCGGGGCTGTTCCGTTGATGGCGGACGAGTGCGTGTTCACGACGCACGACATGCTCGCAGTCTCATCGGCCGCGGCTGCCGACGTCGTATCTCTCAAGCTCGTCAAGCATGGCGGCCTGCTGAATATCCGACGCGTCGCCGGTATCGCCGAGGCCGCAGGCATCGGCCTTTACGGCGGATGCCTGCTCGAAAGCTCGATAGGTGCTGCTGCGCACCTTCAGGTCTTCGCCACATTGCGCAACCTGCCTTGGGGCTGCGAGCACTTCGGGCCACAAATCCTCGTCGATGACCTCGCGACAGAGCCACTAACGTTTGCGGATTTCGAAGTGCATGTGCCTACCGGACCGGGTCTTGGCGTTTCAGTCGATCATAGCAAACTGCGCCATTACGCGCGCTCGTAAGGAGGACGTGATGCTCTACCATGTGCAAATGACGGTGCGCGTGCCGCACGACTTTGATGCGGAGACATTCGAGCGGCTGAAGACCGAAGAAAAGTCGAAGGCGCAGGAACTCCAGCGCGCCGGGAAGTGGCGTCACCTTTGGCGCATTGCCGGATGTTACGCCAATGTCAGCATATTCGAGGTGGACAATCACGACGAGCTGCATGGCATTTTGTCTGCGCTGCCGCTCTTTCCGTTCATGGAGATCGCTGTCAGCCCGCTTGCCCACCACCCTTCGGCGATTGCTTGAGCTGGTTGGAGCAAACGATGTTTGTGCAAGTCAGGGATCTCATCTTCCACGTAAGGATCGAAGGCAATTCAGCTGGTGAGCCACTGGTGCTCCTGCATTCGCTTGGCACGGAAATGCGGGTCTGGGATCCCCAAGCCGAGGTGCTTGCAAAGCGTTTCCTCATCGTGCGCGTTGACCTTCGTGGACACGGCCTCAGCGATGTTCCCCCTGGACCTTATACGATCGAAGAGATGGCCGACGATCTGCTCGCAATCCTTGATAAGGTGGGCATTGGCCGTTGCCATCTCGCGGGACTATCAATAGGCGGCATGGTCGCTCAGGCGGCTGCCGCGCTGCAGCCCCAGCGGTTCGTGTCGCTCATTCTCTGCGATACGGCGCTGGCGATTCCACCTGCAGCGCTCTGGCGAGAACGAGCGGCGACGGTCCGCGCCAATGGCGTTGAAACCATCGCTGATGCGGTGCTCGGGCGCTGGATCACGCCTGCGTTCGCCGGCCGGCCAGAGGCGCGGGTGCTGCGAAAAATGCTCATTTGCACAGCGGCCGAAGGCTACGCCGGCGCCTCAGAAGCAATCGCGGTGGCGGACCTGTCGGAAAAGACGCGCAAATTGCGCATGCCGACGCTGGTTCTGGTCGGAGACCAGGATGAGGCTACGCCGGTACAGGACGCATTGTCGCTTGCGAATTGCATTCCCGGCAGCCGCCTGGAAATAGTAGCGAACGCGTCTCACATCCCGACATTTGAGCAGGCCGCGGCGGTGTCCGACGCTATCGAACTCTTTCTCACCTCCTTGGTCGCGCACAGCGAGGAGAAATGCCCGCGATAAATCGAGGCGAAGGTTGTGCCCCGAAATATTGTCTTGCTCAATTAGTGGAATATTCCCCTGCTGCCGAAACCGCATGGCATGGACGAGCTGAAGGAGGCGGTGGACTAGCGGGCGCGCACGTCTCGTCGCAAAACTCGGCCAGCCGGGCGACGCTTGATGCTTTCTGCCACTCTCGGAACAATTCTCCAGCTCACGCTGTTGCGCCTCGATCGATACACTGGAGGCGCGCATGATCAACGACCTTTGGTACAAGAACGCCATTGTCTATTGCCTGTCCGTCGAAACATTCATGGACGCCAACGGAGACGGGGTAGGCGACTTTCAAGGGCTTGCGCGGCGCCTGGACTATCTCGCGGGCCTGGGCGTTACGGCGATCTGGCTGATGCCGTTCCAGACTTCGCCGGGCAAGGATGACGGTTACGACGTCTCCGACTACTATAATGTCGATCCCCGCTATGGCACGCTCGGTGACTTCGTTGAATTCACGCATGGCGCCAAGCAACGCGGCATCAGGGTTCTGATCGACCTTGTGGTCAACCACACTTCGGATCAGCACGCCTGGTTTCAGGAGGCGCGGTGCAACGAGAACTCCCGCTATCGCGGTTGGTATGTGTGGTCGAAAGAGAAGCCGAAGAACGCTGACGAGGGAATGGTGTTCCCCGGCGTCCAGAAGACGACCTGGACTTACGACGACAAAGCCAAAGAATACTATTTCCATCGCTTCTACGAGTTCCAGCCCGACCTCAACACGGCAAATCCGCATGTCCAGGCGGAAATCCTGAAGATCATGGGATTCTGGATACAGCTTGGCGTCTCCGGCTTCCGGATGGATGCCGTGCCGTTCGTGATCGGCAAGAAGGGCGCGGACGTCACCCGGCCGCAAGAGCAATTCAATATGCTGCGGACGTTCCGCGAATTCCTGCAATGGCGACAGGGCGACTGCATCATCCTCGCCGAGGCAAACGTACTACCGAAGACCGATTTGGAGTATTTCGGCCAAGATGGCGACCGGATGCACATGATGTTCAATTTCCAGGTCAATCAGACGCTGTTCTACGCACTCGCGAACGCTGATTGCCAGCCGCTCGTGAAAGCTCTGGAGGCCACGCGCACGCGGCCCGAAACCGCCCAATGGGGTCTCTTCCTCAGAAACCACGACGAGCTCGATCTCGGCCGCTTGAGCGAAAGGCAACGGGACGCAGTGTTTGCGGCGTTTGGGCCCGAGAAAGATATGCAGCTTTATGATCGCGGGATCAGGCGGCGTTTGGCGCCAATGATGGACGGCGACGAAGACCGAATACGCATGGCATACAGCCTGATGTTTTCGCTACCCGGGACCCCCGTGCTACGCTATGGCGACGAGATCGGCATGGGCGACGATTTATCGCTGCCGGAGCGCAACTGCGCGCGCACTCCGATGCAGTGGTCGACCGAGCCCCAGGCGGGATTCACGAAAAGCGGGAAGCCGGTGCTGCCGGTGATATCGGGCGGACCCTATGGCTACGAGCACATCAACGTGGCGGATCAACGAAAGAGCCCGGAGTCCATGTTGAACTGGATGGAGCGGCTGATCAGGATGCGCAAGGAAGCTCCTGAAATTGGCTGGGGCGCGTACACTTGCGTCGAGGTTGACCAGAAGGGTGTCCTGGCAATTCGCTACGACTGGCGCAACAATTCCGTCCTTGTCGTTCACAACCTCAACTCGAAGCCTGTGGAGGTGGAGATCGATCCCGGCGTCAAGGATACCGGAGACCTTCTGGTCGACATTGCGGATGGGAGCGACAGCAAGGCGGGCGAGGGCGGCAAACATTGCCTCTATCTCGAGGGCTTTGCCTACAAATGGTTCCGCGTCGGAGGCCTCGATTACCTGCTTCGTCGCACCGAGCTTTGAGAAGACAACAGGGATGCCCTCCCGATGACTCGATCGGATCGAGCGGCGTTCGCCGTGTCATCATCTCGCGCCGTGAAAGATGATCCCGACAGTCTGGCGCATGCCGGAGCGGACACGGCTTAGGCCGTGGCGCAGGTTCACGCGGTCGTCATGCTGCGGCCTTCGTGGCCTCGCCTTTGGAGCGCAGCGCGGCGACAGCCACATGAGAGACAACGGCAATCGAGCCGAGGACGACGATGTAAAAGAAGAGAAGGCCAAGCGCGGACTGCGGCCGACCGATCGCTTCAACCCCATGGCGGAACGCGATCAGAACCGGATAGCTCAGCATATATAAGCCATACGCAAGACGCCCGGCCTGCTTTGCGACGCCGCGGAGCCAGGACGGATTGGTCGCCGTCGCCGAGAGCAGGACGACAATCGGCATCGCGACGACCAGCAGCGGAAGGCTGACATACTTCGACGGCAGCAGCATCATGCCGAGGAAGGCGCACCACATCAGGAGCGGATTGAGACGCGGCAGCCTATGTCCCCAGCGCTGGACAAGGTGGTAAGCCAAGGCGCCGTAGAAGAAGCCGAACAGGCATCTCGGATATCCGCCCCAGTAGGACTGCGGTTGGTAGCCCATGTTCGGATTTCGGGCGAGGAACGCAACTGCGAGGCATAGCAGACCCACGGACAAGACCAGCGGAATGAGCAGATGAAGGTTTAGCCACTTCCGCAAGAGACACAGCATAGCGAAAGCATAGACCTCAAGCGCGATCGCCCAGGTCGGCGGGTTCAGTGGAAACACGTAGGCCGGATCTACGAAGGTCGGCAGGAAGAACGGGTTGAACGTGACTGCCTGCTGAACGACCGGCCATGGCCATTCGACCGATCCCACGTCCGCAAGGATTGCCGCGATGGAAAGGCTCATCAGAATTCCGAGAAGGTAGAGAGGATATATCCTGGTAAGCCGGCCCCAGATCAGGCTCTGGAACGTCGCGTCCCGGCCTCCCTCTGCCATGAGCCGTCCGCAGAAATAACCTTCGATGGCGAAAAAGAAATCGATGCTCAATTGGCCCTGCGTGAACGGGTCTTTGAATAGCCCCTCCGTCCAATGCGAGGTGAAGATCATGATGGGAGCCAGGGCCTGAAGGCCCATCAGGGCGATCGTGCTGTCGTGGTCCGATGCCATCGTTTTCCCCTACGCTGCTCGGGATCAGTGGTGGTCTCCGGCGACGAAGCCGTAGCTCCCGGTCGTCTCATGCAGGTCATCTCGGCGGCGCCAAATTCGAGGCGAGCGTTGTAGGCTGGTAGACAGACAATTTTGACATGCGAATCCACCGTTCCATTCTCATACGCAACCAGGAACTGCAAGAAAGGCTTCCACGGATCTTCGAAAATTTCAACCCAAAAACGGCATGCAAGCCCAAAGAAAAAATTAGAACTTGGAAGTCAAATATTCGGTCGACCTCGAAGTTGTCCTCAGCGCCACTCTGACAAGAAGCCAACAGCGAAGACAAGGTACGTCTTTAAACCAAATATTTCTACAAAACTTCGAAAGAATACTTATTCTGTATTGCGAAGAATGGAGAAGTATGTCATTAATTACCGTGAACATGGATCCCACACTCGTGGGTGGCTATCCCAGCCGCCGATCCGCTGGGCAACCTCTAAGCAAGCACACCGCGCGTATCATTTCGGTGGATAGCCCAGGTTGGAGTACGACTATGTTCTTCACCCCGTAAGTTTATCTTCCTTACTGTCGCCAAGCGATTTGCATCGACTATGCACGCTGAATGGTTGCAGTATTGCTTATGGTTTGACTTTTAAGCGCAGAAGCGTATGCGCGTTTCGCGTGTATGGCTATTGCGTTTTGGCGCCGAAATTTTTCGGCGAAAAGCGTCCGTTGGCTCGCCGGGAGGGCGGCCGATGATGTCAGGAAATACACATCATGCTTGGTAATCGTGTTTATGAGCGTCAATCATTATAGCGGGCACGCCGATGCGGACCGGTTGGAGGAGGTCGGTAAACCAGTCGGCGGGTCAAGGAAGCCGCTGTCGAGCCGTGCAACGTCTGCGGGGGCATGGGCCATCGCCGGCAAGCTCGGCGCCAAGCTGATCGATCTCGGAACACTGGTCATTCTGGCCCGCTACCTGACGCCCGCGGACATGGGTCTGATCGCGATGGCCATGACGGCCGTCCTCATCATCGAGGCCATTCTCGACCTTCCAATCGCCGCGGCGCTTCTGCGGACCCAGAACCCCACCGACGATATGTTCGATACTGCGTTCACGCTTGGCGTGATCCGTGGTCTCGTCATCGGCCTGATACTTGGAATCCTGGCCTGGCCCTTGTCGCAGTTCTACGGGTACCCCGAGCTCGCCGCTGTCATCGGAATCCTCAGCTTAGCCCCCGCAATGCGGGGGATGGCGAACCCAAGGATGATCATCTTCGCCCAGCATTTCGATTTAAGACGCGATTGCGCCATCGACGTCGCATCGAAGAGTTGCGCCTTTCTCGCCGCGGTCACAGTCGCCATCGTCTTTCACAGCCATTGGGCCATCGTTGCGGCGATCATCGCGACGCCGCTTGCCGCTCTTATCCTGTCGTTCGCCTTCGTCCCCGTTGCGCCAAGGCTTACCCTTGTTGAGTGGCGTTTCTTCTCGGGCATCTTCGGATGGAATACGCTCACGCAGTTCATCTCGGCGCTGAACTGGCAGCTCGAGCGCCTTATGCTCCCCCGCTTCATCCCTGCCGCTCCCTTCGGCAAGTTCACGGTCGCGACGGACATCAGCTTCATTCCCCATCAGGCAGTCGTCCAGCCGTTGGTGAAGCCGCTGGTCGCGACCTTTGCACGCTTTGAGGATAAGAAGGAGCTTGGCAGCATCTACTGCCAGGTGGTCGGAGGCTACATGCTATTTCTGGGCTTGCTCTACATGATCATGGGTGCTCTTGCGGAGCCGTTGATCGCTATCGTCTTCGGTCCTCAATGGCTGTCCGCGGCGCCGATCCTGGCCTGGCTGGCGATCATCAACATCATCGCCATACCGCTTCTGCCCCTCGTGCCGCTCGCGCTCAGGCTTAACCAGATGCATTTTCTCACAATCCGGATGGCGGCAGAGATGGCGGTCAGGATCCCGCTGACACTCGTCTGCATCGCCCTCTATGGAGTGAACGGAGCTCTTGTGGCTCAGACCGCCGCGGCTGTTGCCGTTCTGGCGATCGTCCTCTGGAGCGTTCGCGAAATGACGGGCGCAAGCGTGATCGCTCAGGTGGCCGCGTTCATACGGCCGCTAACCAGCCTCGCGCTAACTTTTGCGCTTTTCGGATATGCCTCGCCGTTTCAGTTCGAGGGACAGGATATTTTCGCCCACCTATGGCGAGCCTCCGCCGCCTGCGCCTTGATGATCGCGTGTTACGGCGGGCTGACGGCAGCCCTTTGGGGGCTCGCGGGCCGGCCAGAAGGCGCGGAAACCTACGCAATCAGAAGAATTTTCGGAGCGTGAGCGGCAAGCTGCTTGAGAACAGCGTTGTGAGTTCCGGCGCAGGTAACGATCATGCCTATGGAAATTCGTACATGACCGTCGATGCCGGAAACAGCAATGACGAAGTCGGGACCGGCGGCTATTCAACGTGAACGCGGTAACGGCAATGACCTCATGGCGACCCTGGGTTATTCTCAGGTCGACGGTGGGGCCGGCAAGGCCGCTGCTGTCGCTTTGGTACCGGTATCGGCTTAGGCGTGGGCGCCGCGCAAGGGCTCAAGTGGAGACAACCGCACATTTGAAGAGAGAGGCGCCACCGGGCATGGACACGCCCGGGCTTTAGTCGCAATCTCATGGAACGAGGACCAGCAATCGTAGCGAGCGACATGCTGGAACCAAGCGGCAAGCATGTCCGTTTCGGTCCTGAACCTTAACGAAAGGAGGGCGCCATGCGCATCGTTGGAACACAGGTTATAGCTGCTGGTGGCGGGAAGGCCGGCTTCACGGTCGAGTTCGTTTGCGACGGAGGCGAAATCGTCTCGGTACAGCTGCCGAACGATGATCAGCGCTCGCTCAACCGGCAAAACGCGATAGACAAGGCAAAGGAGCTGATGAGCCAGATCTCATCCTCCGATACTCCCGAGGGTGGGGCAACGAGCGCTCGCTCGCCTTCGGATCGATCGGTGCTCGAGGAGGAATTGGATGAAGGGCTTGAGGAAACGTTTCCGGCCAGCGATCCGGTCTCGGTAACGAACCCCTCTATTTCAAAGCACTAGAAGGCGTCCAACCGCCGCCCGGATTAGGCGGTAGTGAAAGAAAAGGCGAGCAGCCGCCGGCTGCTCGCCTTTTTAGCGATATGTCATCAGCAGGGGAATGCCTACGGCAAGGCAAACGAGAACAACAGCGCTCGCGATCCGCAAGGTACGGAGGCGCCGTGTACGCTCCCCACTCCAATCATAAGTCATGGCCGGTCTCCTCGGGATTGGGAGTTAGAGCCCGGTCAGCCGGGTTCAATAGGTATGGCACAACTTACTTGCGTAAGGCTGATCTAAATTACCACTGTAATAATTAGGGAATTCGTAGCTTCAATCGCCAAACCGCAGCGCCCAGCGGCTGCCATTGTGGGTCATGCGCACGACGGACAGCGGCTCGACATCCGTCAGCCAGAAAGAGGATAGCGGTGCCTGAAGCACATTGATGATCGCGGCCCGTATTAGCGCGGCATGGCTTATCGCGACGACGCGGCCGCCGAGCGCTGATTGCGGTTCCATCCACGCGGCGGCCCGCGCTGCGAGCTGCTTGAGATTTTCGCCGCCGTGGGGCGCCGATTCAGGATCGCTCATCCAGGCAAGCAGGTTTTCGGGTTCCTGGGTTTGCAGATCAGCAATCGTCATCCCGCTCCACCGGCCGTAATTGCAATCGGCAAGAAGGGAGTTCGGAACAGCGCCAAGAGAGAGCGCTTCGGCTGTCTGGCGTGCGCGGAGTGCCGGGCTGGTCAGGACGCGATCGGCGCGTTGCAGCCGGTCTACCATGGCGCGCGTCTCTACGATGGCTTTTCCCTCAAGCGGTTCGTCGAGGGGAAAACGGCCACTACGGCTGGCGCTTGTCAGCCCGTGGCAGATCCAGGTGAGGCGGGTGTGCATTCCTGGATCTCCGAAAAATGCGATGGGGAGGCGGATGAACTTTCGTTGACAGTTTTCCACGCGCAGATATAACGGTCATGTTGCGGGTTTGGAAGCCGGTGAGAATCCGGCGCGGTCGCGCCACTGTAACCAGGATGCGAAAGCAGGCTGGAAGTCAGACCCTTACCGCACAATGCTCTTTCGACTGAACGCGTTTTCCAGGAGGAACACATGTCTGACACCACTTTTACGCCTGTCGCAACTCCGGCACCGATCCCGGTAGGTGAAATCCTGCCTTGGGCGATCTTCGGCGGTTTGCTGATGATCATCGCTATCTATTTCGTCGGCACGGAAGAAGGCGCGATGGCGCTGTTCTCCGGCGGTTATGTGCATGAATTCGTGCATGACGGCCGCCATCTTCTCGGCTTCCCCTGCCACTAAAGGACGACCGACATGGTTGGGAACCTTTTGCTTCGCGGCATGCTCGCGGGGGTGATTGCTGGCGTCCTGGTCTTTGCTTTCGCCCATTTCTTCGGCGAGCCGCTGGTCGATCAGGCCATTGCCTTTGAAGAAGCGGCCGCCCAGGCGGCAGGCGAAGCGGCCGAACCTGAGCTCGTCAGCCGCGCCACGCAGGCCGGCCTTGGCCTCTTCACCGGCGTCATGGCCTATGCAATTGCCGTTGGCGGGCTCTTCGCCCTTGCCTTCGCGTTCGTTCATGGCCGCTTCAGCCGGCTCAGCGCTCGCGGCACGTCCGCAGTGATCGCGCTCGCCGCCTTCGTTGCCATCATCCTCGTACCCGGCATCAAGTATCCGGCCAATCCGCCCGCGGTCGGCAATGGGGATACGATCGGAGTGCGCACCGAGCTGTTCTTCCTCATGATCGTTGTGTCGATCGCCTCGCTGATTGCGGCAGTGGCGTTCGCGCGTCGTCTCACGGCACGCTTCGGCGTCTGGAACGCTTCGATTATCGCTGGCGTGGCCTACATCGTCTTTATCGGCCTCGTGCAATACCTGCTGCCGCCGATCAACGAGGTGCCGGAGAATTATTCGGCGATGGTGCTCTGGCGCTTCCGAACGACTTCGCTCGGCATGCATGTCGTCCTGTGGTCGACGCTTGGGATTGTTTTCGGCATGCTCGCCGAGAAGCGGCTTGCATCCGGGACTGCGGTTGGCCGTCCGGCATTCCGCTGAGAGGGCAATGATGAGTCCTGGAACCGCTGGGGCACATTTTCCAAGACCATGAAGAGAGTCAGTCTTCCGCTTCTTATTCTTTCGGTCAGTGCTGCCTTCGCCCACAGCGCGATGGCGCATGGCCGGAGTGTGTCGGCCAATCACACTGGCATCCCGGTTCCTGAAATCTCCCATGGCGAGATGGCGGTGATGGCGGATTATCGGGACCGGATCGTTGATCTGGCCTCGAAGGCGACCGATACGAACGAGCCGTTCAGACGCGTGCTGAACTACGCGCAGATCCAGTATTCCTACTGCCTGTGGGGCCGGGTGCCCGGCAGCGTCACGGACGAGCAGAGCCCGTTCAACGAATGCGCTCATGCCTATCTGGCTGCGACGAAGGCGGTGCTGATGGCCATGCGCGACATGCCCCGAGAAGCGGATGCCGCTTCGGCGATCATTTCAGACGCCGACGCCGAAATGGTGCGGCGCGGGCTTTCGCTGATCACCTGCCGTTTCAGCGGCGAGGCGTTCAATACGGCGGATGTCGTGCGTCCGCGCTGGAGCGAAATTCCGACGCACCCAGCCAGCATGGCGTCGCTATCGGGCCTCATGGCCATTCTTTTCGGCGTCTATATCGCGGCGCGGCGGCTGCTTCGCGCTCAGTCGTCCGTATAGCGCTGCTCGCGCCATGGGTCGCCATAGATATGGTACCCGTTCCTTTCCCAGAAGCCTGCCTGGTCGGCGGCAATGAGGTCGATCCGGCGAAGCCACTTGGCGCTTTTCCAGAAATAGAGATGCGGCACGACGAGGCGCATGGGGCCGCCGTGATCGCGCGTCAACGGCAGGCTCTCCCATGCTGTCGCAAGGATCGCATCTTCGGCGGCAAAATCGGCAAGCGGCAGATTGGTCGTATAGCCGTCATAGCTTGTCAGCATGACGAAACTGGCTTCCGGCTTCGGCATCGCAAGATCGAGTAGATCGCGTGTCGAAACACCGTTCCAGTTGTTGTCATAGCGCGACCATGTGGTGACGCAGTGAATGTCGCTGACCTTAGTGCTCTGCTCCAGGGCTTGAAAGGCTGCCCAGGAAAGGTCGAGCGGGGTTTCGACGAGGCCGCGGACCTCCAACCGCCAAGTGTCGAGCGGGATGACCGGCTGCTGGCCGAGATCGAGCACGGGCCAGTTCTTGACCAGATGCTGGCCAGGCGGCAGGCGCTCGGTTTCCGGGCGGCTGATGCGTCCGGTCAGGAACTTGCCTTCGGCCGCCCAGCGGCGCTTCGAGGTGGTGAGCTTGCTGTCGGCGGGGGTCTGCTCGTCGCTCATGCGGGTTGTCCTTCTCGGGTTGGCGCAATAGGACATCCCGGCTTCGCGCAAGTCAAGGCAAGGCGGCTCTTGGAAATCCGACGTCCGGTCATTAGACTTGAGCAGTCGGGGTATGCCTTCCGGGGAAGGAGGCAAAAGGGAGAGGAGCCGGACCTGTTACCGAGATACAGGTTGATAGCCGCGTTGTTGTCAGTGCCGTTCATCGTCTTCGCCTTCTTCTATTACGGCGGGACGCTGGCGACGCGCGCCTATATGGGCGAGGCCTCGGCGCAGGCAGGCACGGCACTGCGGCTGGCGGTCTCCGCGCTCAGCGGTCACCTCAGCCGCTACGAGGCGCTGCCGGCGCTGATTGCCGATCACGACAACATCAAGCAATTGGTCGGCCGTCCGGACGACAGGGAGCTGCGCAACGCGGCGAATCTTTATCTCAGGGAGATCAACGGGCTTCTGAAGTCGTCCGACATCTATGTGATCAAGCCGGACGGTGAAACGATCGCGGCCAGCAATTTCGATTTGCCGGGCAGCTTCGTCGGCGAGAATTTCAGCTACAGGCCCTATTTTCAGCAGGCGATCGCCGGCAACAGGTCGCGTTTCTACGCTCTGGGGACCACTTCGCTGAAACGCGGATACTATTTTGCCTCGCCGATCCTCGCCGGTGCCGAAATCCGCGGCGTCATTGTCTTCAAGGTCGATATCGACATGATCGAGGCTTCGTGGAGTGATGGAGAATACCGCATCTTCGTGTCGGACCCTGAAGGCATCATCTTCATGTCCGGAAAGCCGGATTGGCTCTACAAAGGCATCCAGCCGCTGACTGCCGATCGCATTGCACGCACCGAAGCGTCCCGCCGCTACGCAAACGCAACGTTGGCCGCTCTGCCGATCGTCGGCGGCCGCTTCGAAGAGCACGACCTGATGACGCTTGTCGAGGAGGGCTTGCAAAAGGAATATCTTGTGCTCTCGCACCATATGGCCGCCGAAGACTGGACCGTTCACGTGCTGATGGAAACCGGGTCTATCCGAACCCAGGCACGCACGGCACTTGCTGCGGTCTTCCTCATCCTCTGCATTGCAGGGCTGGCGATCGCGATCATTCGGCAGCGGCGGATGCGGCTCAACGAGCGCATGCAATTGCAGGCGGAAGCGCGCAACGAACTGGAGCGGCGCGTCGAGGAGCGCACTGCCGATCTTGCCCGCGTCAACAGCCGCATCGAAGAGGAAATTGCGGAGCGGCGCCTAACCGAGCAACGTCTTCGCCAGACCCAGGCCGATCTTATCCAGGCGGGTAAGCTTGCCGGGCTCGGCCAGATGTCGGCGGCGCTGTCGCATGAATTCAACCAGCCGCTTGCCGCGGCGAAAACCTATACGGACAGCGCAGCCGTGCTCCTTGATCGCGGGCGGACCGCCGAAGCGCAGGACAATATCCAGCGCATCGGCGGACTTATCGATCGCATGGCGTCGATCAGCAGGCACCTTCGCAACTTCGCCCGCAAACCAAACGAGAAGCTCGGCCCCGTGCCGCTTGATGAGGCGATCCGCGACACGCTCGAGATCGTCGAATGGCGGCTGAAGGCGGCGGATGCTAATCTGAGGATCGATCTCGGCATTCAGCCGCCGGTCGTGCGCGCTGGGTCCGTGCGTCTGCAGCAAGTGCTGGTGAACGTGATTTCCAATGCCGCTGATGCCGTTGAGGGGCTCGATGACCGGCGGATTGAGGTAACGGCGTTGGAGGAGCAGGGTAGGGTGGTGCTGACGGTGCGCGATCACGGGCCTGGCGTGCCGGCGGCTATCGCCGAGCGCATCTTCGATCCCTTCTTTACAACCAAGGGCGTGGGTAAAGGATTGGGGCTCGGACTCTCGATCTCCTATAACATCGTCAAGGATTTCGGTGGCAGCCTGACGGTCTCCAATCATCCGGAGGGGGGTGCGATGTTCCGCATCGAGCTGCAATCGGCAGCGGGTAAGATGCCGGAGGCGGCGGAATGAGCGAGCAGAAGATCCTGTTGGTGGACGACGAAGAGGAGTTGCGCCGGTCGACCGCACAGGCTTTGGAGCTCTCCGGCTTCAATGTCGAGACTTTTTCGAATGCCGATCACGTGCTGGAACTGATCGGCTACAGCTTCGCGGGCGTCGTCGTCAGCGATATCCGCATGCCGGGAACCGATGGCATGACGCTGATGCAGAAGATCCGTGAGATCGACGCGGAAGTCCCGGTCATCCTCGTCACCGGCCATGGCGACGTGCAGCTCGCCGTAAAGGCGATGCGTGAAGGCGCCTATGATTTCATCGAAAAGCCGTTCACGCCACAGATGCTGGCGGGGGTGATAAAGCGAGCCTTGGAGCGGCGGAGCCTTGTGCTGGAAAACCGGCTGCTCAAGGCCGTAGCCGGCAAGCGCGACGACCTCGAGGCGCGCCTGCCGGGACGCACGCAGGTGATGGTGGATCTGCGCTATCGCATCCGCGCCATCGGGGCGAGCGATGCCGACACGCTGATTGTCGGCGAAACGGGCGCGGGCAAGGAGGTCGTGGCGCGGGCGCTGCATGACATAAGTACGCGAGCGAGCCGCCCCTTCATCGCGATCAACTGCGCGGCGCTGCCTGCGAACCTGATCGAGAGCGAGCTTTTCGGCCACGAGGCCGGCGCTTTTCCGGGTGCCGTGAGGCCGCGATACGGCAAATTCGAGCACGGGCGCGGCGGCACGATCCTGCTCGATGAAATCGGTTCGATGCCGTTCGATCTGCAGGCCAAGTTTCTCCGCGTGCTTCAGGAGCGCGTGATTACGCGCCTCGGCTCGAATGAGATGGTGCCACTCGACGTGCGCTTCATCGCGACCAGCAAGGTCGATCTCGAAGCCGAAGTTGCCGCAGGACGATTCCGCGCCGATCTTCTTTATCGGCTGAACGTCGCAACGCTGCATGTGCCGGCGCTGGCGCAGAGACGGCAGGATATCCCGCTACTGTTCCTCCAGCTCGTCCGCGAGGCCGCTGCACGCTACGGCCGCGACGACATGGCGGTGCCGCCCGAGGTGATTTCCGATATCGCCCAGCGCGATTGGCCAGGCAACGTGCGTGAACTGCGCAATGCTGCCGACCGCTTCGTGCTTGGTCTTGATAGCGGGCGGCAATTGGGTGAGGTCAGCGGCCTAGCCGACCGCGTCGCGGAGTTCGAGCGCGGGGTCATCGCCAGCGCGCTCGTCGCACATGGCGGCAGCCTGAAACCCGTCTATGAGTCGCTACAGATTTCCCGCAAGACGCTATATGAAAAGATGCAGAAATACGGGCTGGACAAGAAGCTGCTCATCTCTGAATAGGCGAATGGGTGGATTCCCACACATCGCCGACCGCCTTTGTGTCCATTTCGACCCATGCTGCGCTGCACGCGCATGAAATCTCATCAACGGGCAGCGCGGCGCTGTTTGCGGCCGTGAGTTCAGAGCGTCCTAATGGTCCGATCCGCACTGGCGCGTGGAGGCGTCGACGGTATCGTATTTTCAGGGAGGAAAACGATGAAAATTCTGAAGACCATGCTTGGCATGACGGCGGCTGTTGCCGTCGCGGTTCTTGCAAACGCGGCTTCCGCACAGACCTATCCCGAGCGCGCCATCACGATGGTTGTTCCCTTTTCAGCCGGTGGCCCGACCGACACGGTTGCCCGCCTCGTCGCCGAATCCATGTCCAAGGATCTCGGCCAGCAAATCGTCGTTGAAAACGTTGGCGGTGCCGGCGGGACGCTCGGCGCAGGGCGGGTGGCCGCAGCCGATCCGGACGGTTACACGATCCTGCTGCATCACATCGGCATGGCGACCAGCGCCACGCTCTACCGCAAGCTCGCCTACGACACGCTGAACGCCTTCGAATATGTCGGCCTCGTCACCGACGTTCCGATGACGATCGTCGCTCGCAAGGACTTCGAGCCGAGCGATCTCAAGAGCCTTATCGAATACGTCAAGGCCAACAAGGACAAGGTGACGGTCGCCAACGCCGGCATCGGCGCCGCCTCGCATCTTTGCGGCATGATGTTCATGAGCGCGATCCAGACGCCGCTCACGACCGTTCCCTACAAGGGTACCGGCCCGGCGATGACCGATCTTCTCGGCGGTCAGGTCGATATCATGTGCGACCAGACGACCAACACGACGAAGCAGATCCAGGGCCGGACGATCAAGGCCTATGCCGTCACCTCGCCAAAGCGTCTCGATGTCCTGAAGGACATTCCGACGGCGGTTGAAGCCGGTCTGCCCGGTTTCGAAGTCGGCATCTGGCACGGCATCTATACCCCGAAGGGCACGCCGGCTGAGATCAACGAACGGCTCTCGAAGTCGCTGCAGGTGGCGTTGAAGGATCCGAACGTCGCTGCCCGCTTCGCAGAGCTCGGCACGGCACCCTCGACGGAAGCCGAAGCTACGCCTGCTGCGCTGAAGGCCAAGCTCGAAAGCGAGATTGCACGCTGGAAGCCGGTGATTGACGCTGCCGGCGAATATGCCGACTGATCTCCGGCGCTCATTGGGTGCCCCCTCACCCTAACCCTCTCCCCGCCGGGGAGAGGGGACTTGTCATTATCCCCCCTCACCTCGGGGAGAAGAGCTCGAAGGGCGGGGGGCTGCCCGCAGGATGCGACCTTTCTCCAACCTCACGGAGACATTATGAAATCAGTTAGCTTCGACACCACCAATGCCATCTGCGGCGCGCTTCTTGTTGCGACCGGTGCATTCTTCGCCATCCAATCCTACAATCTCGACCTTGGGACGACGCTGCGCATGGGCCCGGGTTACTTCCCGCTGCTACTTTCAGGCGTATTGATCATTCTCGGCGCGATAGTCTTTGTGCAGGCGCTTCGCGTGCAGGGCGAGCCGATGGGGCCGCTGGCCTGGCGCGGGATGCTCTTCATCCTGCCTGCCCCGATCTTCTTCGGGCTGACGGTTCGGGGAATGGGGTTTGTACCTGCAATCTTCCTGACCGCTTTCATCGCCTGTTTCGCCTCGCATCGGATGACGGTGATCTACGGGATTTTGCTCTCGGTGCTGCTGACGGCCTTTTCCGTTGGCGTCTTCAGTTATGGCCTCGGACTGCCATTCGAGCGCTTTGGCCCCTGGGTCCGGTTCTAGGAGGTCGCAATGGAACTTTTCAGCAATCTGGCACTCGGCTTTGCAACGGCGGCAACGCCCGCGAACCTCCTTTTCTGCCTCATCGGTGTCCTGCTCGGGACGCTGATCGGGGTACTGCCCGGTATCGGCGCGACCGCGACGATCGCCATGCTTCTGCCGATCACTTTCCAGCTGGAGCCGGTGTCGTCGCTCATCATGCTCGCCGGCATTTACTACGGTGCGCAGTACGGCGGTTCGACCACGGCTATCCTGATCAACATGCCGGGCGAATCGTCCTCGGCGGTAACGGCGATCGACGGTTACCAGATGGCGCGTCGAGGCAGGGCAGGAGCGGCGCTCGCGATCGCCGCACTCGGCTCCTTCTTTGCGGGCACCGTCTCGACCTTCCTTGTTGCGATCTTTGCGCCACCACTGACCGAGATCGCCCTGAAATTCGGCGCTGCGGAATATTTCTCGCTGATGGTCGTCGGACTGGTGTCGTCGATCGCGCTTGCCCACGGCTCTGTCGTCAAGGCGCTTGCGATGGTGGCGCTCGGGCTGCTGCTCGGCTTGGTTGGCACTGATATCTACACCGGCACGCCGCGCTTTACCCTTGGTATCCGTGAGTATGCCGATGGTTTGAATTTCGTGGCGCTTGCCGTCGGTGTCTTCGGCATCGCCGAAATCCTGCGCAACCTCGAAGGGGAGAAAACCCGGACGGTACTGATGGCAAAGGTCACTGGCCTGCTGCCGTCACGAGAGGAATTCAAGGAGATGATCGCGCCGGTGCTCCGCGGAACGGCGATCGGCTCGGCTCTCGGCATCCTGCCGGGCGGAGGCGCGATCCTGGCATCCTTCGCCTCCTATACTGTCGAAAAGCGGGTTTCAAACAGGCCCGAGGAGTTCGGCAAAGGCGCCGTCGCTGGCGTTGCGGGTCCGGAGTCGGCGAACAATGCCGGGGCGCAGACCTCCTTCATTCCGCTTCTGACGCTCGGTATCCCTGCCAATCCGGTGATGGCGCTGATGATCGGCGCGATGATCATCCAGGGGATCGTACCTGGACCGAACGTCGCGACCGAGCAGCCGGCGCTCTTCTGGGGCATCATTGCGTCCATGTGGATCGGCAATCTGATGCTCGTCATCCTGAACCTTCCGCTGATCGGGCTCTGGGTGAAGCTGCTGACCGTGCCGTATTACGTGCTCTTCCCGATCATCATGGCCTTCTGCTCGATCGGGGTCTACAGCGTCAACTCCAACGTTTACGACCTCTATGCCGTCGCCTTCTTCGGCTTCATCGGCTATGTGCTTGCCAAGCTCAGATGCGAGCCGGCGCCGCTGCTGCTCGGTTTCGTGCTGGGGCCGCTGCTCGAGGAGAACCTGCGGCGCGCGATGATCCTTTCGCGAGGCGATCCATCGACCTTCGTCACGCGGCCGATCAGCGCGACCCTTCTTGCAATAGCAGCAGCCGTCCTCGTCGTCGTCTTCCTGCCGAGCGTGAAGAAGAAGCGCGAGGAGGTTTTCGTCGAGGAAGCTTGAGGGTTGCGGTTCCACGTTCTTTGTTGAACAAAGGGCCATCTGACGCGGGCGCCGATTTTGGCGCCCGTTTCGCATGAAGGATATCCAGGCCTATGAACATCCCCGCGCGGATCAAGGACGATCTGGCTTTTCTCACATCGGTGCGCCGCGACCTGCACGCCCATCCGGAGCTCGGTTTCGAAGAAGAGCGCACCAGCGGCATCGTGGCGAAACTGCTGGAGGAAGCGGGTATCAAGCTGCATCGCGGACTGGGCGGCACAGGCGTCGTCGGGACGCTGCAAGTCGGCAACGGTACGCGGGTGATCGGACTTCGAGCGGACATGGATGCGCTTGCCATGCCGGAGATCGCCGAGCGGCCTTACAAATCAACCGTCCCCGGCAAGATGCACGCCTGCGGGCATGACGGACACACCACCATGCTGCTCGGCGCAGCACGTCATCTTGCCGCGACCAAGGGTTTTTCCGGTACGGTGCATTTCATCTTCCAGCCGGCGGAGGAGGGCAGGGGCGGCGCGAAGCGCATGGTGGAAGAGGGGCTTTTCCAGCTCTTCCCCTGCGATGCGGTCTATGGCTTGCACAACATGCCGGGCCTTGACGTCGACGAGATTGCGGTCGTCGAAGGGCCGCAGCTTGCCTCCTCCGACAGTTGGCGCATCACATTTCGCGGAACCGGAACGCACGGCGCAAAGCCACATCTCGGGCGCGACCCGATCACCGCCGCCGGCACGTTCCTCGCCTCGCTGCAGACCATCGTCGGCCGCGTCGTCGATCCGCTCCAGCCTGCCGTCGTCAGCGCCTGTTCGCTGCAGGCGGGCAACCCCAAGGCGCTTAATGTCATTCCGGACACGGTCGAGATCGGAGGAACGGCCCGGGCCTATTCCGCCGAAGTGCGCGATCAGCTTGAAGCGGAGATCGGCCGTCTCGCTCACGGGACGGCGGCGATGTACGGCATTGCCGTTGACTATCAATTCGAGCGGCGCATTCCGCCGGTCATCAACGACGCCGATGCGACACGGCGGGCGCTCGGGGCCGCGCAAACGGTGTTCGGAGAGAAGGTCCGGACGAGCTTTCCGCCTTCGACCGCGGGGGACGACTTTGCATTCTTCGCGCAGAATGCGCCGGGCTGCTACGTTTGGTTGGGCAACGGGCCTGCGGTAGACGGCGCCTTGCATCACAACACGTCATACGACTTCAACGATGCGGCGATCGGCTATGGCGTGGCTTATTGGGTGGAGCTGGTGGAGCGGGAGCTGGCGGCTTAGGCCGAGACGGATCGCCCCCTCATCCGACCCTTCGGGCCACCGTCTCCCCGAGGGGAGAAGGGCCGGCGACGTCTCGCCAGTTCGCTGACATCGAATCTTTCGGGTGAAGCGCGGCTACCTGTCCCTTCTCCCCTCGGGGAGAAGGTGCCGGCAGGCGGATGAGGGGGTCTTGAGCGTAGGCCTACAAAATCTCCAGCACCGGGCTCTCCAGCACCTCTCCCGTCATCACATCCGCAATGCCGCGATCTGTCTGGTGCGGGCCGGTGTTGCAGGCGAGTGTCGCACCGAAGCAAGCCTTGAAGACGAGGTAGGGCGGCTGCCAGTCGACGATCTTTTCCATCGCCTTGCGGATATTGTGAAAACCCGAGGCTGTGTCCTGCAGAGACGCTTCCGTGACGAGGCCTGAAAGCGGCAGCGGTAGGATTGCTTCGATGTGGCCATCCTTAACGACGGCCATGCCGCCACCTGCAGCGATGACGGCATTGGCGGCGACCGCCATGTCTGCCGCGTTTCCGCCGAAGAGGGTGAGATTGTGGCAGTCGTGCGATACCGTCGTGCAGAAGGCGCCGCGCCATTCGCCCCAGCCCTTCAGGAAGCCGATGCGCGGGCGGGAATCCGCCTTGCCGTGACGATGCACGGCGGCAATCAAGGTACTGCCTGGCGGCGGCACGACGAAACCGGTTTCAACCTCGGCTTCGGCTTCATCCCATCGGGTAAAGCGCGGCTGGTCGATCATGGCGACGCGAACGCGGCTACCCTTCGACGGCACTTTGAAGTCGTCTTCGGTCAGCGGCGAGAGTTTTACAGAATCTGCAAGCGGCGTGGCATCAAGCGGATCTACGGTGACGGTGAGCTTGCCGTCCTGCGCCACTATGCGGCCATTGGCAATTACGGTACGTGCCTTGAAGTCCTCAAGGTCTTCGAAGAGGACCATATCCGCCCGGCGCCCCGCGGCGATCAAGCCGAGGTCGCTGCGCTGCAGCCGCTGGGCGGCATTGAAGGTCGCGGCGCAAAGCGCCCATTCCGGCTTCATGCCGTAGCGCACCAAGCGGCGGACCACGTCGTCCAGGCCGCCGTCGCGGTAAAGCTCGTCCGGAAACACGTCGTCGGTGCAGAGCGTCAAGGTCGGCGGCATATGGCCGATGCCGTTCAGCGCCTCGACGAATTCCTGCAACAGGTGATCGTGCGAGCCGCGAAGCTCGATCGTCATTCCGGCGGCAAGCTTCTGCAACAGGTCGGCGCCGGAGGTCAGTTCGTGATCGGAAGTAACGCCGGCCACCATGAAGGCATTGAGATCGGCGCCCTCAAGCCCCCGGGCGTGCCCGCAGACGAGCTTGCCGGAGGCAAGCCCCGCATTGACGATGGCGGTGATTCGCGGATCACCTTCGATGACGCCGCGCATGTTCATGACTTCCGCAACGCCGCCGAGTTCAGGCATACGCAGCATCGCTGCAATCACAGAGGCATCGAAATCGGCGCCTGCCATTTCCAGGCCGGGTGCCGAAGGAACGCAGGACGGCGCAAGCAGGATCATGCGCAAAGGCAGAGCATGGGAGGCTTCGATCGCCCAGCGCACGCCGTCGAGACCATGCACATTGGCGAATTCGTGCGGATCCCAGACGATCGTCGTGATGCCGCGCGGAAGCACGGCTGCGGTATATTCGGCGGGCGTTACCATCGAGCTTTCGATATGCATATGCGTATCGATGAGGCCCGGCGTCACGAAAGTCCCGCGGGCATCGATGATTTCGACGGCGTCGTTCCGGCTCGAAGGGGCATGCACACTTGCGATCAAGGCACCGACAAGACCGATATCCGCGTCGCGCGAGCGGCCGGTGACCAGGTCGACCAGTTTGCCGCCGGTGATCAGGACGTCGAACGGAACGGCTCCTTTTGCGGCGGCGACGGCCCTGGCGCGCAGCGACGGGTCGTTGATATCGGCGCGTTCCCGGCCAAGTTCGGTAATCATTTGCGGGCCTCATTGACCAGGGCTGCGAGAATAATGGTGTGCGCCTTTTCGGCGTCGATGTCGTCGGCGAATTGCGCGTTGAAGGTTGCATGGCTGGCGCGCGTCTCGACAACTGTGCGGCCGCGCGTCAACTGGCCGTGCAGCTCGACATCGATGCGGGCGGGGCGGAAGCGCACGATATCCGGCGCGACGAAGGCAACGGCCGCCGACGGGTCGTAGATCGCCATGGCCGTGCGGCCGCGGTTGGTGCCGATGCGGATATAGCCGGCAAGCATATCGGCGAGCATCTCGGCGTTCGTACCGCCACCGCTGCGCACCGGCTCGATGTCTTCCGGCTTGGCCAGCACCTTGCGGCAGAGGTCGAGATCGACCATGCGCAGCGGCAGCCCATGGGCGATGACGATCGCCAGCGCTTCCGGATCGGCAAATGCGTTGAATTCCGCCGAGGCGGTGTGGTTGCCGCTCGTCACACCGCCGCCCATCCAAGTGAGGTCGGTGATGCGTGCGGCAAGATCTGGTCGAGCCAGCGCCAGAGCCGCGATGTTCGTGAGCGGGCCAAGCGCCAGAATGCGTCGCGGTCCCTCTTGCTCCAACCAGCGGCAGAGGGCTGTGAAGGCGTCGCTCTCTGCCGGTGTTGCTGCCTTTGGCAGGCCTTTGCCGATCGTCGGAATTCCGGTTTCCCCAAGGACAGCCTGGGCCGTCTCGAGTTTGGCGAAGACGGGTTGGCCGCGTCCGGCATGGATGGGGAACTTCCAGCCGAAGGCTTGCGCGGCGCCTGCAGCATTCGCCTCTACCTGCGCCAGCGGCGTGTTGCCGAAGACGAGCGAGACGCCGTCCATCTCGAGCCCTGATTGACCGACCACCAGAATGGCGGCAATGTCGTCAAAACCCATGTCGGTATCGATCCAAACGCCCATGATCTTCATCCGAATCGAGAGAGGGTTGTAGCCGCAGCCAGCGGGAGGTCGAAGGCGAGCGTCGTGCCGATTTCATGGGACGACAGGCTTGCATCCACCTCGGCCTTGATCGGCCCAAGCGGAGTATCCAGCAGATATTCACGCGTGTTGCCAGCAAAGGAAGTGCCGCGCACAGTTCCCTGGAAAGGACCGGAACCAAGGGTAACCGTGCGCGGCCGCCAAGCCAAGCCTGCGGCGTTGGGCGCAGGAGCTGGCAAATGGATGGCGCGATTCGGGGTTGCGAGCTTGCCGTTCTCCAACTTGAAGACATTTTCGAAGCCGACGAAATCGGCGACGAAAGCGGAGACCGGCTTGTTGTAGATTTCCTCCGGCGTGCCGATCTGCTCGATGCCGCCGTTCACCATGACGACGATGCGGTCAGCGAGCGCCAGCGCCTCAACCTGATCGTGTGTGACGAAGATCATGGTGACGCCGGTTTCTTTCTGCACGCGCTGCAGTTCGGCGCGCATTTCGAGGCGAAGACGCGCGTCGAGGTTGGACAGCGGTTCGTCGAGCAGGAGCACCTTCGGCTCCATCACCATGGAGCGGGCAAGGGCGACGCGCTGCTGCTGGCCGCCAGACAGTTCGGCGGGCTTGCGATCGGCAAACTTGGCAAGGCCGACGGACTTGATACCGGCGCTCACCTTTGCGTCGAGATCCTGGCCGCCGATGCCCTTTAGTCGCAGGCCGAACGCGACATTCTCGTAGACCGTCAGATGCGGGAAGAGCGCGTAGGATTGAAAGACCAGGCCGACAGCGCGCTTGTTTGCCGAAACGCCGGTGATATCGGCGCCGTCGAGTTTGATGCGGCCGGCGGCCGGTTTCAGCAAACCTGCGATCGAGCGCATCGTTGTCGTCTTGCCGCAGCCGGAGGGGCCGAGCAGGGCGACGAGTTCGCTCTTGGCGATCGAAAGGTCGAGGTCTTTCACCGCGACCGTATCGCCATAGGCCAGCGTCAGCTTGTCGAGTTGGAGATAGGCATCAGACATAACGAGAAAATCCCAGGAAGCGTTCGGCCAGGAAAACGATGCCGATGGAAAGAAAGGCGAGCAGCGAGGACAGGGCCGCAATCGACGGATCGTAGGTCGTTTCCATGTAGCCCAACATGTCGATCGGCAGGGTGCGCACGCCGGGTCCGGACAGGAAGAGTGAAACCGGCACCTGGTTGAAGCTGGTGACGAAGCCGAGGATGAAGGCGGCCAGAATGCCGCCGCGGATATTCGGCATCACCACCCGAAAGAAGGCGCCAAGACGAGACGAACCAAGCAGCACGGCGGCCTCCTCGATATCGGCGCGCAGATTGTTCAGGCTCGCTGAGACGACGCGCACGGCGTAGGGAAGGACCAGCGCCGTATGCGCGAGAAACAGCGCCAGCGTGATGTTGAAGCCGAAAGGGACGACGAGGTAGCGCAGCAGCGCGAGACCGACGACGATGCCTGGAACAATGATCGGCAGTGACACGATCGTACGCACGGTTTCGCCGAAAGGCAGCCTGTAGCGGGAGAGCGCATAGGCGGCGGGAATGCCTAAGATCAACGCCGCCAGCGTTCCGAAGACGGCGAGGAACATCGACATGCCAAAGCTTTCGCGAAAACTGTCGATGGTGAAGACCTTCGTCACCCATTTCAGCGACAGCCCTTGCGGCGGGAAGGCGAGGGTATCGCCTGCCGAAAGGGATGCGGCGATGATGATCAGGAACGGGCCGATCAAAAACGTCAGCAGCAGGAGGAGGATGATCGGAGGAACCAGGCGTGGGGTCATCGCTTGTTCCTCGCGGTAGCAAGACGCTTCAGGAGGATGTTGGCGGCAAAACTCATGATGATCAGTATCAAGGCGATGACGCTTGCCGAGACAAAGTCGTTGGCGACGGAGACCTGCTGGTAGAGCAGAGTCTCCAGCATCAGCACCTTGGAGCCGCCGAGGACGGCAGGGGTGATGTAGGCGGTAAGCGAGCCAGTGAAGACGAGCGTCCCGCCGACGACAAGACCCTCCTTCGTCAACGGCAGGATGACCTTCCAGAAGACCTGGAACCAGTTGGCGCCAAGGACCCGGGCCGCCGGGATCGCATCCTTCGGCATATTCTCGAGCGCGCTGATCAGCGACAGGATCATCAACGGCAGGAAGAGCTGCAGCAGGCCGATGAACACGGCCGTCTCGGTGAACAGCAGGCGGAGCGGTTCGTCGCTGAGGCCAAGGCCGGTGATCGCGTGGTTGACGATACCGGTGCGGCCAAGGATCACGATCCAGGCATAGGTTCGGGCGACCGGCGAAATCATCAGCGGCAGGGTGACGAGGCCGATCATGCGGCCTTTGCCTTTTGGCGGCAGGTTGACGATCGCGAAGGCTGCGGCATAGCCGACGACGGCTGAAACGGCGGTGACTTCCAGCCCGAGCTTGAAGGTGCGCAGGAAGACCGTGCGGTTGAGGGTCTCGGAAAAGAAGCCGCTATAGGCGGCAAGCGTCCATCCGCCATCCACGCGAAAGCCTTCCGAAAGCAGAATGCCAACAGGCAGCAGAAAGACCACAGCAGCAAATACCGCTGCGGGCAGGGCGAGCGCCGTGGCTTCTGCTCGGTTCTGGAACATGATGCGGCTTTCAGAGCTGGCGGGAGGGCGGAATGGCGGAGAACGATCCCGGCAAGCCGGGACCGGATGTCATAGCAGCAGCCTTATTGGCCGACCTTGTCGTTCCATTCCTTGAGCCATGCGGCACGATTATCGAGCGCCTGTGCCGACGGAATGAGCTTGAGGCTCTTGGCGGTGTCCTCGCCGTAGGTAAGATTGTTAGCGGCGGCTTCAGAAACCTTTACTTCCTTGTTTGCCGGGCTATCGATCAGTTTTTCGGCGAGTTTCGTCTGGACGTCGGTCGACAGCCAGAAATCGATGAACTGCAGTGCCAGATCCTGGTTCTTTGAACCCTTGGTGACGACCATGACGTTCATGCCGCCGGTCTGACCTTCCTTCGGCTTTGCCCAGGCAACCGGAACGTCAAGCTTGGTGAAACCCGCCCAGGAGAAGCGGCCGATCGGAGCAGCCCAGATTTCTTCCTGCTGCATCAGCTGCACGAGCTGCGAGGACTTTTCGTAGAAGGTGACGATGTCATCCTTGTTCTCGCCGATGGCTTCGATCGGCCCCTTGAGATCGGGCGTATCCTTACCGAGCGCGAGGCCGAGCATATAGAGCGCCGGAGGCCCCTGGTTTGTAGTCACGTTCGGAAACGCGATGTGACCGACATATTCGGGCTTCAGCAGATCGGCCCAGGACTCGATCTTCATTTTGTCGGAACGGTAAGCAATTGAGGTGGCGTAGAAAGTGTAGCCGACGCTCATGCCGTCGCCGTTCGGATCCTTGGCGACATCATAGAGCTTACCGAAATTGGAGAGCTTGGAGGTGTCGATCTTGTCGATCAGGCCTTTGCGCGCGGCGGACAGCGCATCGGCCATGGAGACGACCGCCATGTCGACGACAGGATTGGCCTTGTTGGCTTCCATCTTCGCAAGGCGCTCAACGCTGTTGCCGGTTTCGACAACGACCTTGCAGCCGCACTGCTTCTCGAACGGATCGTAGACCAGCGTCTTGAAGTCGTCCTGTGCAAAGGCATAGACGGAGATGGTGAGGGTTCGCTCCTGAGCCATGGCGCTCAACGGAAATAGCGAGAGCATTGCTGCCGATGCGACGAGCGCTGTCTTCATGTCAGGAGTTCTCCCTCTCCAGGTTTGAAAGCGGGCTCCTTGGCCCGGATGATTGGCGGATGATCAAGTGCATGGGGACACGATCGACCTTAGCCGTGACGATTCTGCCCTCCGGGATGCTGCTTGTCCCTATGCCGTCCAGCAAGGCTTCCACGGCGATCTCGGCAATCTTATCCATGTCCATTTTCACGGTCGTAAGCGCAGGCGCGGTGACCGGAGACCAGATGAGATCGTCAAAACCGGTGACGCTGACGTTAGCGGGCACCTTAATGCCGTGCAGCTGCAGTTCCGTCAGGGCGCGCAATGCCTGAAGATCCGACAGCGCGGCAAATGCGGTGTGTCCCTGCTCGACCTTCCGCGCGAGACCAAGCGAACAGCCGATCCCGGCATGACGCTCGAGCTTTTCGATCCAGAGTGATTCGCAGCTCATGTCCTCGTGAAGACCCGAACGGATGCCGTCAGCCCGGTCGTTCTGTACGTTCGATTCCGGATTGTTTCCAATGATGAGGATTCGTTTGTGGCCGAGGTCTGCAAGGTGGGCCGCGATCAGCTGGCCGCCCTGCCAGTGATCCGCGGCCACCGTGTTGCCGGGGGTCGAAGCGGTGTCGATGACGGCCACAGGGCAGCTTGCGGCGGCTATGCGCGTTGCGCGGCGAGGCACGATGATCATGCCCTCGACGCCGCGCTCGACCAGCCGGTTGATTGCTTCGGTCTGCGCCGTGACGTCTCCACGAGAGTCGGCGATCAATACGCCATAGCCGGCCGAAGCGGCAGCAAACTCGATCGCCTGCGCGATCTTGGGGAAAAGGGGATTGGAAATATCGGGGAGAACGAGCCCGAGCACGCCGCTGCGGCCGGTGCGAAGTGCACGGCCAGCATGGCTTGGAACATATCCGAGCGCCCTGGCATGGTCCCTGATCTTTTCGGCAAGACGTTCCGAGACGCGTCCCTTGCCCGAAAGCGCATTCGACACCGTTGCAACTGACACGCCAAGTGACGTTGCAATCCTGCTGAGGTTCGGTCCCGAGCGCAATTGAGGCATGATTTGCAGCGCTTTGATTAATCGTTTAATCGGCGACTATATGAAGCGTGCTACCTTGTCGAATCCATTTTGAGGAATGACGAATTTTCCACAGCGGAAAGTAGAAATAACAAAACCCCGAAGTTGTTGTCCAACTTCGGGGTTTTTCATGTGTGAGGCTTTGTCATCAAAGCGAATGCTGAACTCAGCTTTTTGAGACCGGTGCTGCTGCGGCGGCGGATGTGCCCGCGGCTCCGGCCTTGACGCCGGCTGCGGCATAGCCGCCGCCGATGGCGACGTTGAGGGAGACGTAGTCCTTGGCCATCTGCTGGATGGCGGCCGCCAGGCTGGCGTCGGCCAGGGAGACGTTGCGCTGGGCATCGAGCACGTCGAGCAGCGAGGAGGCGCCGTCCTTGTAGCTGGCGGTCGACAGTTCCAGCGATTCCTCCGTCGTCTTGACGTTGGCGCGCAGTGCTTCGACCGTCTGGGCGTCGCGGCGCACCGCCGACAGCGCGTTCTCCACCTCTTCGACGGCCTTCAGCACCGTCTGCTTCCAGGCGAGATAGGCCGTCTTGGCGTCGGACCGGGCGATGTCGACGTTGGCGCGCAGGCGGCCGCCGTCGAAGATCGGCAGGGTGAGCGTCGGGCCGAAGGACCAGGTGGTCAGACCGCCGCCCTTGCCGCCGGCCGGGTTGACCCAGGACGGCGAGATCGAGCCGGAGAGCGCGATCGTCGGATAAAGCTG
>NZ_JBNDHS010000013.1:0-90926 GCF_056755095.1 Rhizobium sp. SVR5-9E
CAGTATTGTTGACGCGCTTCGCTGCGCTGTCGAGATTCAACACGAAATCGAGGATCGTAACGCTTCAGTCCCTGAAAACCGGCGCATGCGTTTTCGCATCGGCGTCAATCTCGGCGACATGATCGCCGAAGAGAACCATCTGTACGGAACCGGGGTGAACGTCGCAGCGCGGCTGGAACAAATGGCCGAACCCGGAGGAATTTGCATTTCGCAACCCGTGTACGACCAGGTTCGAAGAGTCGTCGAAATGGCGTTCGAGGATATCGGCGAGTGTCGATTGAAAAACATTTCCGATCCAGTGCATGTATATCGCCTTCTACCGGAACAAGTAACACGATCTAGACTCTTGCAAGCCACCTACCACCGCCGGAGGCTCTCTCTCGCTGCCGGTTTTTTTGCCTTGCTCTTGATGGCTATAGTTGGCGGGTCTTATTTGCTTTGGCCGTCCGCGGTGCAGAACGTCGTGTTCGGTGATAAATCTTCACTGCCGGAACATTCAGCCATAGCCATTCTTCCCTTCGACGATCTGAGCCCTAAGGCCGATCAGCAGTATCTCGCTGATGGAATTACGGAAGAGTTGAGTACGGCATTGGCTAAGTTTCCCGATCTGACGGTCATGGCTCGGAGTTCGACCGCTGCGTACAAGGACAAGGCGCTGGACATCCGAAAGATCGCGAAGGATCTGAATGTCCATTACATCGTGGGAGGCACTCTACAACGGTCCGACCACTCGATTCGCGTGACGGCACAGTTGATCGATGCAGATTCGGGGCGCCAGATCTGGGCCGACCGATATGATCGACAGGTGGACAACATATTCGAAGTTCGGGACGATATTGCGCGGTCGATCGCCGGGAGTGTCATGGGGACGCATGGCAAGCTTGCCGATGCCGAACTTGCGCGCCTAGCCGGGAAGAACCCGAACAGTTTCACGGCCTACGATTATCTTATGAAAGGGTGGCAAGAGTGGTCAAATTTTACGCGCGAGGGAAATCTGGCTGCGCGTAGTCTGTTTGAGAAGGCGCGGCAGGTAGATCCGAACTATGCCCGTGCTTATGCTGGCCTCGCCTGGACATATTCCTTGGACTACGATTTTGACTGGACCGATAATTACGACGAGACCTTAAGGCTCACGCTTGAGATGGCCGAGAAAGCGGTTCGCCTCGATAGCAGTGATTATCGTAGTCATTGGGTGCTGGGCTGGGCTTATCTTTATCACCACGAGTACGACAAGGCGATGGCGAGTTACTCGCGCGCTCGAGACCTGAATCCAAACGACGCCGAGCTCCTCGCGGAAATGGCCAATCTCCTGATTTACGTTGGCCAGCCTGAACAGGCCGTCGCTCAGCTAAAGGAGGCAATCCGTCTCAACCCATTCCACGAGGACTGGTATGTCGAGTATTTGGGATGGGCTTATCAGGAGGCTGGCATGCCTTCGGAGGCGGTCACTACGCTTGAAGAAGTAGTCAATCCGAATCCAACTGAGGAGCAACTGTGGCTTTTGCCTAGTCTGGCGGCAGCCTATGCTGACCCAAAGGTTGGCCGAACCGACGATGCACATAAGATTGTCAAAGAAATTTTGGCGCTCGATCCGACGTTCTCGTCTGCAGGTTTCGCCGAGGCTCGTCCTTACAAATTGAAGGAGCAACGCGATCGGCGGGTGGAAACGTTACGCCGGGCGGGGCTACCTAATTGAGATAAAGAGGTACTGACGACAGAGCCAGCTAATATCTTACCGGAGGGATTGCTTGACGGATGGCGGTGAGGGCTCAGGATGATGTGTAGCGGGGGATACGATCATGCATGAAGAGGTTCATCAGCCATGGAAGGGACTTAGTGTTCCGTCGCCAAGTGAGGCACAGACTGATCCACATGATAGCCGGGCGGCAGTGTCCGCGTGCGGCGCCGCGCCCGTTCGGTCCTTTTCGGAAGGACTTCAAGTTGGGCAAATCAACTGTCCGGTTCTGCTCATGAACCTGCCGCTGTCGCTCTCTACCCAGGTCCCCAACAATGCCTGGATGAACGATATCGGTCCGAATGAGCGCGACATTCGCCTGGATCGTGCGGTCACACAGTTTCAGGAACTGTATCGGCACGTTACCCGGCAAGCGATTGTCTATATCCTGCCGAGCCATTTCGGGCTGCAGGACCAGACATATGTATCGAACCTTGGAGTGGTATTACCGCATTGCAAAGAGGATACGGTCATTGTCTCGCGGTTTCGAACCGAGCCTCGCGTGGGAGAGGCCAGGGTTGGCGCCGACTTCTTCAAGTTGATGAACTTCGCCGTTGAGCAACCTCCCGAGACTATCGACGCGGAGCCGGTCTACCTGGAGGGCGAGGCGGACTTCAAGTGGATACGGGGCAACCTCTATATCGGGGCGCATGGGACGCGCACCTCGCGCAATGCATTGACGTGGGCCGCCGAGCGGTTCGAGATGGAAGTGATCCCGTTTCGCGTTGCCGATCCATATCTGTATCACCTTGACTGCTGGGTCTTTCGCCTCACTGAAGAGGCGGTAATGTTGTGCACTTCGGCTGCTGATCGGACGTGTGTTCGCGAGATCGAGCGGCATTGCGAAATCATCGATATTTCGCAAGAGGAAGCTCGCGCGGGGATCGTGAACAACCTGTTGCTTCCGGGAGAAGTTCTGTGTGATTCCAATATTCGCGAACTGGAAAGCGGAAGCCCGAAGTACGCAATGGAAAAGGCCAAGATTGATCGGCTGGAAAAAATCTGCGCCCGTTTCGGCCGTGAATTGACCGTCTTCTGTATGTCTGAATTTTACAAATCTGGCGCTTTATTATCTTGTTTAGTCATGCATCTCAAGCATGCGGCCAAGCAAAACCCATAACGTGCTTCGCATGTCGCGATCCCGAGCGGCTGTTACAAGTACGGATTGAGGCAACCCTATTATTTCAGAAATAAATAATATACTCTGAAAAAGCATCAAGCGACTGCAATTCTAATTCTATTCTCATGTCGTATTGTCCACCAATGGAGGCAAACATGGTGAAGGCGAATTCGAGAAATTTGCTTGATAATGAAGCATTCATGATGGATTTGTTCGTTGCCATCGTCAATGTCATGGACCTTGACCCGGGTATTAAGAAGAGCTGGATCGACGGCTTTCAAAACCACAAGCTGGCCAACAAAGAGTTCGTCAACGAGAGTGACGACGCGAACTTTGCTACGTTGGTAACGGGCGAACGCAAGCTTTTGGCTAAATTGAAAGCACAGATACCTGACAATCCAACGACCGCTTACGAGAAGGCCTGGCTAGCGAATATCACTTCGGATGACGCGATTCTCAAGAAGCTTTAGCCCCAGCCTCAGCATACTATCGCCGAGCTAGGGCAGCCGGACAGTCCGATGCGTCCGATCGGGCTCACGCACTCTGTGGCCTGGACAAGGTCGCGGAGTGCCGTCGCGTAAGCCGCTCGAAGACTAGGTCGCGCCTAACGGTCACCCGCGATCGCGCCTCGCGGGCGGATGCGGCAGCATTCCTTGAACGTCTTGCCTGAACCGCAAGGGCACGGATCGCCGCTGCGGCGCTGCAACCGGCCGACAAGAGGAAGCGTCACTGCGGAAGGCAACAAGGCTGCCAGAAAGGCTACAAGCTTGGCCGAGATGCCCGGCACGACGAGGCGACGTCCGGATTTGAACCCGCGCCAGGCGCTCTCGGCGACACGATCGGCATCCAGCTTGGGCAAGACCTTGAAGAGCGTCGCACGACCGGCGCCGGATTTTTCAAGGAACTCCGTCGACACCGGTCCAGGCGCGACACACGTAACGGTCACCCCCGTGCTGCGCAGTTCCTGATGCAGCGCTTCAGAGAAGGAGCGCACGAAGGCCTTGCTGGCATAGTACAAGGCCATATTCGGCCCAGGAGCAAAACCCGCTATGGAACCGAGATTGACCACTCCGCCTCGTCCGCGCGCCGCCATTCCCGGCAGAAAGCGCAGGGTCAGGTCGGTGAGTGCACGTATGTTGAGATCAACGATGCCAAGCTGGTCACCGGCCGGGATGAGCGTCGCCGCACCGCGCAGACCGTATCCGGCGCTGTTGACGAGTACGTCGCAGATCAACCCGTTTGAGGTCAGGAAGTCCTGTAGGCGCGCCGACGCATCGGTTGAAAGAAGATCCAGCGCGAGAGTGAATGCCTCGCCGCCCACCTGTCGCACATCCGCCGCGGCGGCATCCAGGCCCTCGGGCGAGCGCGCGACGAGCACGACCACAGAACCTTCGCGGGCGGCGACTTTGGCGATTGCCCTGCCGATACCACGCGATGCACCGACCACCACGACAGCCGGCCGGAACCCATCATAAAGGATCATGTGGCTGTCCCTATCGCGGGTCCGGCCATGGTTCCGCTTTGCTGAGCAAGGCCGTCCAGCTCACTGGCGACTTCACCGTTCAAAATCCTTTCGAATCGCTCCAGCGCTCGTGCCACATTGGCGCCATCCATGACTCTGTGGTCGTAGTGGATGCGCACGGTGACCGATCCATCAGGCAGGATGGGCCCGTAGTTGAAAATCGTGGTCAGCGGCGAAAGGGGATTGAGGGATTCCGCCCCCAAGCCCGAATAGACCGACAGCTGGAAAGTGCCGAAACGGCGCCCCCGCTGCCGCCCAATATTGAGCCCAAGCCACATCAGCAGCCACCTCAAAGGCGCCGGCATGCGGGCAAACTTCAACGCCCGTCGAAACTCCTTGATTTCCTGGACCGGGCGTGAACGCGCCGCGTGGATGAGCGCCTCAAGCTCCGTGATGGAGCGCCGCTCCGCGCCCTTGATGGAACTCAGCAAGACGATTCGTTCACCGTCATGCTCGCGCTCGTGGGCAATGGAGGCCACGCTTTCAGGATATTCATAGAGCTGCGGTCTCGGAAATTTGATGTAAGCGCGCCTAAGGTCAGGTATCTCTTGGGAGAGAAGGGCATAGCCCTTCAAGAACAGGACAGTCCAGGACGGCTTGCTTTGTTGCATCATTCGAGCTGCCTGGAGCGGACGGACGTTCATATGCCGCTGCACGGTGACCCGTGGCACGCCGATCGAGAACCTCATCAGATCTCCGACAAGGCGTCGCGCCGCCGAAAGCTTGATGGTTCGGCCTCGCATCATTCCCCCCTTAGTAAAGATACGGAATAAGGCGCTTGGTCCTCTCCATATAGTCGCGGTACCGGGTCCCGAAAATTTCCAGCATCATACGCTCTTCCTTGTCGACCCGGAGAAAAAACAGGATTGCGAAGCCGACCAGGCCCGCAAGTCCGACCACCCAGTTCGCTATCAGAAAGGCCTGGCCCAAGGCCATAAGCAGGAAAGACGTGTACATCGGGTGGCGAATGAGAGCATAAGGCCCGGTGGAAATCAGCTCGTGCTTCTCGCGAATCTCCAGTGAGATCGACCAATTGCGGCCGAGTTCCTTGTGGGTCCGGCGAAAGACCCAAATCGCGCTGGCGAACAGAATTGCTCCAAGAACCACAGCCCAGGCACGAGGCGCGTAGTCGCCAGCTTCCGGGATACCGGTGGCAACATAGAAGCCCGGTATGACGGCAAGGCCGAGAAGAGCCGATGCAAGGCCGACGTTTTCGACAAGCGTCCGGCGGCTGCTCACGACACGCACGCGCTTGGCCCGGCGCTCGAAAGGACGGCGAACGATGTACCAGGCAACAATGCCAAGCACCCACGCGATTTCACCGACAGCGCCTAACGATAGGTTCAATTCAATTCACCTGAGCATTTGAGAGATCTGCGAACATGGCGAAACACATATCATCGTCAGCGCTCATGTCGACTGAAAACGCCGAGACGCAAGCCCCGGACGCGAATCCAGACATGTGACCCGCGTTGCGGATCGCATTCAACCTGTATTCATCTCTCTGAGCTCGGTCACGAATTGCTGCGGCCTGAGCCAGATACTGGGAGTCTCATACCCCATGGAGCGGGCGATTTCGCCAACCCATGCGTTGCAATTGGAGACTGTCGCTTGCCAGAACTTAGATTTGGCCTGCAACTGGTGGATGTAGGCCACCGTTTTGTTGTATTCGGCTTCTGTCAGGATAACTCGCCAGCTGGCGGACCTGTACTCCTCTTCCAGGTCGCCGTCGGTCGGCCCGGTCGTCGCAGGCACAGGGATGAAATGGCCCAGAACATAAGGTGCCGCGTCGGGCGACGCCGGCGCAAGGCCAGCGACTTGTGGATTGACGATCGCTCCAGCTTTGTTCACCTGGCCGAAAACTACATAGGTGTGTCCGTAGCTGAGCGCGTAGCGAGAGCGGAATTCAATGGCATACCGACCGGCCGCATTTTTGGACGTCTGGGTAGCTGTCACGCCCCTGGTATCCGTCACATAGCGCGGCTGGGGACTCTTGTCTTCCGATTGACAGGATGCGACCGCGAGTGCGAACACGATCACAAGCGATAGACGGCCTCCTCGAAGCAACATCCGTGCTCTATTCCCTCTGAACTCTGAATAAGAAGACTTGCAAGGTCAACCCTTCACCAGATCACTGGCGGCCTGCATTAAAGCTGCAGGCGGTCTAGTGCTGTGTTGCAATGGCGATGGTGGGGAGGGCCAATGGCCCTTCCCCAAGGACCAAAGGTCAGCTGTTACTTATATACAGGTGCCGGCTCTGCGACCGGTGGCGGGGCCTTCCCCTTGCCTTTACCAACCCAGCCGCAACCGCTCAGGCTGGCGACCGAAAACAAGGCAGCTATTGTCACGATTAGAAGTCTGCTCATCAAGAAGTCCTCTCCTTAGCACGGAATAGGTTTATCGAAGGCAACATTTATACTAATAGCGGCAAAATGCGTTTCGGCAAGTGCAGAAAGGCAACACTTTGCATCGGTTTATGCTCACGAGCTGATTTACCCTTCTGCAGCCGGGGATAGACATGCCCCTGCGATAGGTAAAGATGAGGTTGTCTCATCTTTCAGATCACCAATACCGGGGTTCCTGTCGGCGCTCGGGCGTAGAGATCGACAATATCCTCATTCGTCAAACGGATGCATCCGTTGGACACCGCCTGCCCGATCAACCAAGGTTCGTTTGTTCCGTGAATCCGGAAATAAGTGTCTTGTGCGCCGCGGTAGAGATAAAGCGCAGCCGCGCCGAGAGGATTGTTTTCCCCGCCGGGAACACCGCCTGCATACTGCGCCAGCCGCGGCTTGCGCTCTATCATGCTGGCGGTCGGCGTCCATGAAGGCCATTCCGCTTTACGGCCGACCGTTGCCCGCCCCTTGAGCGTGAGCCCCTCCTCGCCGACGGCAATGGCATAACGCCTCGCCCGGCCGCCCCCCTCGACCAAGTAGAGACGGCGCTCCATCGTGTTGACGACAATCGTTCCCGGCGATTCATTTCCATAATAGTCCACCTCCTGTCGCCGGTAGCGAGAACTGAGGCGCGGGTAGGCAAATGACGGTTCGAATTGCCACCCACCCCCTGAAGCACATCCGGAAACAAGGAAGCCCAGACTGGCCAGCATGAGGCCCCGGCGCGTAATACGGTCGTTGTCCATCTTTACCTGCTAAGCAATTGATTGCCCCTTCATCATAGTCTTACCATCCAAGCGGCGGCTGGCCAAGCCTTAGACTTCACCCGGTAACATCAAGTCATGCGGTGACTGTGGCTTTTAAGCACGATGAACCTATTTGGTCTTGATAACCTATTCGAATCGCTCGCCAGCAAACGGCAGCGAAGAGGACGGAGATGCAGCGCTCGCCAGCGGAACAAGCGACGTTCCTTCCCGCTGATCAAATGGCTTGCATCATCGCTCTGCCTCTGCTCGACTTGGTGCGGTGGGGTAATGAGGATGGACACGAATGAAGCTTGACTTCGAGGGGAAAGTCGCGCTGGTCACCGGCGGCGGCTCGGGCATAGGGGCCGCTATTTCACGGCAATTGGCTGGGCAGGGGGCGGAGGTTATCGTCGCTGATGTTGATTCGGAGGCAGCGCGCACCGTTGCGGCCGAGATCCATTCAGAGGGCGGCCGGGCCAGGGATTTCGCAGTCGATGTGACCGACGCCGGGGCTGTGGAAAAGTTGGTCCGGCGCACTGTCGAGACATGCGGCGGTTTGGATCTGGCCGTCAACAACGCGGGGGTTGATGGCCCGCGCAAGGTGACGGCAGACTACCCGCTCGACGAATGGTGCAGGCTGATCAACGTGAACCTGAACGGCGTGTTCTACTGCATGAAATACGAGATAGCGGCCATGCTGGAACGCGGCGGAGGCGCCATCGTCAACATGTCCTCCACTCTCGGTTCTGTTGGAGTACCGTTTGCCGCCGGTTATACGGCCGCCAAGCACGGCGTTGTCGGGCTGACCAAGGTTGCCGCGATCGAGTATGCGAGAATGGGGGTCCGAATCAACGCTGTGGCGCCCGGCTGGATCGAAACACCGCTCTTGGCCGAGCATCCGATGGTAACAAATAGCCGGCGGATGGCATCGCTTCAGCCGATGGGAAGGCTTGGCAAGCCGGAGGAAGTCGCCGCTCTCGTAAGCTTTCTCCTGTCCGAGCAGGCCAGCTTTATCACCGGCAGCTACCACCTGGTGGACGGAGCTTATACCGCCCACTAGGCGTAGGCGAACGGTTGAGAGCGGCTGGTCAGCCGGCAAGCGCTTCGGCGGGATTTTGCGGCAGTGACTGCAGCAATGTCTGCCGGGCAGAACGCAGATGCAGGCGGCACGAGAAGTCGATTGCCGCCTGGTCACGCGATTCCAGCGCCGCAATATAGTCGAGGTGCTCGTGAATGGCGCGTTCATTGCGCTGACGGGCGAATGCCTTGTTCCACTGGTAGTGATAGTGGAAGATAATGGCGATCGCGTCGTAGAAATCGGCGATGAAGCGGTTCTTGGAGGCGCGGTGGATCAGGAGGTGGAACCGCTCATCAAGGACTGAGAATTCTTTGTAGCGCGCGTCCAAATCGTTCAGGATCGCTCGATGCTCTGCCTTGATCTCAGCCAGCGCAGACCAGGCTTCGCTTTCGGGCGGTAGCCTGCCGAACTCCGCGGCTGAGTGCAACTCGAACATTTCGCGGACGTCGGCGAGCTCGAGCGCGAATTCACGGGTGAAGCCCTTCAGTATCCAGTGGCTATTCGGACGCTTTTCGATGAGGCCGAAGCGCGAGAAGCGAATGAGGAATTCGCGGACGCTGGTCGTTCCGGTACCGATCTCGCGGGCGAGCTCCAGCTCGTTGATCTGCATGCCCGGTGCCGCATCGTCCGCCAAGATCCGCTGCATGAAGCTGCGCTCGATTATGTCATGCAATGAATCCGTCTCTTCGGACGGAAAAAAGTCTTTCTCGGTCGGGACACGAAGGACGATCTTCTGGCGCTTGTTCCAGCGGATGATGCCCTCGGCATTCAGGCGGGTCAGGATCGCGCGGGCCGTACTGCGGCTGATGCCGAGTTGTGCGGCGATTTCCGGTTCTGATGGAAGGGCCGTATCCGGGCGCAGCGCAGAGGCGTACCTGTTGTAAGCCTCCTTGAAGACGGTATTCTGCCTTGCCATGCATCCTGCTCTTTCTCCCTTCGCGGCTCTCAAGGCTTCGCGAAATCGCAAGTCTGGCGCGCACCGGAAGGTTATCTATCGCGACCCTTTATCGTATTTCGCGGCCGGCTGTGGCTGTTTGTCTCCCTTGCCCACAGGAACGATATTCCCCGTTGACTCCAAAATGTTTATTGTAGATAAAAAACAAAATCAATGCGCATTTCGCCAATGCAGCGAGCGCTTCTTCAGGGAGAAGACAAGTGGACAAACTGCCTTGGCTCGTCCTTTCGGCCGGAGACAACGTGGCTGTCGCAACGGCCGCGATCGACCCCGGCACGACAGTCGCGGGCATTCAAACGCGCCAGAAAATCGATCCCGGTCACAAGGTCGCCATTGCCGACATTCCCACCGGCGTGCCGGTGGTGAAATATGGCCAAGCGATCGGCCGCACGACGGCCGACGTGAAAGCGGGCGACCATGTCCATAGCCATAATCTGCATTTCGAGAACGACCGCCTGGCGGCGACGGCGAATTCGGCGCCGGAGCCGGCCACGGCGGAAGATAAGGCGCGAACGTTCATGGGCTACAGGCGCGCCGACGGGCGGGCCGCGACCCGCAACTATGTCGGCATCATCGCCAGCGTGAACTGTTCCACCACCGTCTGCCGTGCGATCGCAGAGGCGGCCAATCGCACGATCCTGCCGCACTATGAAGGCATCGACGGCTTCGTGCCGATCGTCCACGACCAGGGTTGCGGCATGAGTTCCACGGGCGACGGCATGGCGGTTCTTCACCGCACGCTTGCCGGCTATACGCGCCATGTCAATTTTGGCGGCGTGCTGATGATCGGCCTCGGCTGCGAAGTGAACCAATTGACGCTCTACGGCCAGAGCGGCGCCGGCAATTCCAAGCGGCACTTCAACATCCAGGACGCCGGCGGCTCGCGACGCGCGGTCGAGCGCGCCATGGGCATGCTCAAGGAAATTGCCGCCGACGTCGGCCGCGAGCGGCGCGTTCCGATCCCCGTCAGCGAGATTATCATCGGTCTCCAATGCGGTGGTTCCGATGGCTTTTCGGGCATCACGGCCAATCCGGCGCTCGGCGTTGCCGCTGATCTTCTGGCCGCTGCCGGCGGCACGGCGATCCTCTCTGAAACCTCGGAGATCTACGGCGCCGAGCATCTGCTGCGCAGCCGCGCGATCAACGAAGACGTGGCGAGAAAGCTCGACGAAAAGATTGCCTGGTGGGAGAAGTATGTCGGACTGCATGGCGCCTCGCTCGACAACAACCCTTCGCCCGGCAACAAGCGCGGTGGACTGACGACCATTCTCGAGAAGTCGCTCGGCGCCGTCGCCAAGGGTGGCCGGTCGCCGCTGACGGCGGTCTACGGCTATGCCGAGCGCGTCACCGCCCCTGGCCTCGTTTTCATGGATACCCCCGGATACGACCCGGTTTCCGCAACGGGACAGGTCGCCGGCGGCGCAAACATGATTGCGTTCACGACCGGGCGCGGCAGCTGTTTCGGCTGTCGCCCCGCGCCTTCGATCAAGCTCTCCAGCAACTCTGCGCTCTATGCCTCGATGGAAGAGGACATGGATATCGATTGCGGCACGATCGCTACCGGCGATGCAACGATCAGCGGCAAGGGCCGGGAAATTTTTGACCTCATCATCGATACCGCCTCGGGGAAGAAGACGAAGAGCGAGGAATTTGGCTACGGCGACAACGAATTCGTGCCGTGGCATCTTGGAGCGACACTTTAAAACAGAAAGCACTTTTCACGGGAGGTATGATGAAGACGAGGAGAATCGGCACGACCGACCTCGAGGTCACCGAAATCAGCTTCGGTGCTGCGGCTCTGGGTGGCCTATACCGCGCCTGCCCGCGCGATCAGGCGATGGAAACGCTCGAGGCCGCGTGGGCGAGCGGCATCCGCTATTTCGACGTGGCACCCTGGTATGGCCTTGGTCTCGGCGAGCGCACCGTCGGCGACTTCCTGAGAGCGAAACCCGAGAATGAATACGTGCTTTCGACCAAGGTCGGCAGACTCCTGCGGCCAGTGCCGACCGGTGCGGTGCCGGACTATGGCTATGTCGATCCGCTCTCCTTCGATGCCGATTATGACTATTCCTACGATGGCATCATGCGATCCGTCGATTTCAGTTATGCGCGTCTGGGCCTCAACCGCATAGACATCCTCTATGTCCACGACATCGGTATTTATACGCACGGCGCCGAGAAGAATGCCGTCTACCTGAAGCAACTGCTCGGCTCCGGCATCCGGGCGCTCGAAGAGCTGAAATCATCGGGTAGGATCAAGGCCTTCGGGCTCGGCGTAAACGAAGTGCCGGTTTGCCTCGACGTCATGCACAACGCTGATATCGACGTCATCCTGATGGCTGGGCGCTATACCTTGCTGGACCGTTCCGCGGTAGCCGAGCTATTGCCGCTCTGCCGCAAGAAGGGCACGTCCCTTGTCGTGGGCGGCGTCTTCAACTCAGGCATCCTCGCAACCGGTGCCGTGGAAGGCTCGCATTTCGACTATATGCCCGCAACACCGGACGTGCTTGCCAAGGTCAGAGCGATGGAAGAAATCGCCAAGCGTCACGGCGTTCAGCTTGCCGCTCCAGCCTTGCAGTTTCCACTCCGCGACCCAGTTGTCTCATCGGCACTGATCGGAACGGCCAAGGCCTCGAGCCTCGACCGCAACATGCAGCTCTTTGAGCCGCGACTGCCAGACAGCATCTTCCCCGAATTCGAAAGCCAGACTCTCGTCGCGAAGCCCTTGGGCACCGACGCAGTCCGCGTATAGGAACCGCTTATGCTCAAGGGTATCCACCCCGTCCTCAGCCCGGATCTTCTGCTGGCAATCGCCAGGATGGGTCATGGCGACGAGATCGTCATTGCCGACGCCAATTTTCCCTCAAGTACCATGGGGCCGGAAATGATCCGCGCTGACGGAGTTTCGGCAACGGAGATGGCAGAGGCCATTCTCACCCACTTCCCGCTCGACACCTTCGTGCCGGAAAGCGCGTGGCGCATGGAGGTTGTCGGCGATGCCGGCGCGGTGCCTGATGTTTGCGCCGAGTTCCAGGAAATCGTTCATCGCCGTGCCGGCGATTTCAAGATCGCATCGCTTGAGCGCTTCGCATTTTACGAGCGCTCCAGGAAGGCCGCCTACATCGTCGCGACAACCGAGTTTCGGTTGTATGGAAACCTCATTCTGAAGAAGGGAGTCGTGCTTCCGCACGAGGTCTTCAGAGGCTGATTTGCCAACGTGCCGATACGAAATGGAATAAACATTCCGCGTTGACAATATCGCGGAACTTCTATTTCATAAACTTACTGTGAGCTGTCTTCGTCGGTGAGGGAGGATATCCGAGGAGAGAAACCGGCACAGGCTGTTACATGGACTCAACCCCATGTCAGTGACCGGATGAGCCCAGCCTGAAGTAAAGCCAGAGGCGCCGGACGCAGACTTGCAATTCCGGTCAGCCTCGGCTAGCTTCCAAATGTTTTTTATCGATAAAAATCTCTCGTTGGCGTTCGCGAGAGGTTTCCTGGAGGAGAACGCACCTGAGAGGAGAACCCACATGCGCATGAAATCCATTCTGTCGCGTCGAGCCTTCACGGCTCTCGCGGGCGCTGCCGTCATCGCAACTGCAATGCCGATTCCATCCTTCGCCGCCGACGTGACGATCCCGATCATCGTCAAGGACACGACGTCCTTCTACTGGCAGATCGTTCTGGCCGGCGCCCGCAAGGCCGGTAAGGATCTTGGCGTCGACGTCCCGGAACTCGGCGCGCAGTCGGAAGCCGACATCAACGGCCAGATCAGCATTCTTGAGAACGCCGTCGCCGGCAAACCTGCAGCGGTCGTGATTTCGCCGACGGAATTCAAAGCTCTCGGCAAGCCGATCGACGAAGCCGCCAAATCGGTTCCGATCATCGGTATCGACTCCGCCGCCGATTCCACGGCCTTCAAGTCGTTCCTGACGACCGACAACGTTCAGGGCGGCCGCATCGCTGCCGATGGTCTGGCTGCTGCGATCAAGGAAATGACGGGCAAGGAAGAAGGCGAAGTGGTGATCCTCACCAATCTTCCGGGCGTCGGCTCGCTCGAGCAGCGCCGCGAAGGCTTCCTGGATCAAGTGAAGACCAAATATCCTGGCCTGAAGGTCATTGCCGACAAGTATGGCGACGGCCAGGCAACGACCGGTCTCAACATGATGACCGACCTGATTACGGCCAACCCGAACCTCATCGGGGTCTTTGCCTCGAACCTGATCCTGGCACAGGGCGTCGGCCAGGCGATTGCAGAAAACAAGCTCGGCGACAAGATCAAGGTCATCGCCTTTGACAGCGACGACAAGACGGTAGGCTTCCTCAAGGACGGCTCGCTGGCGGGTCTCGTCGTGCAGGACCCCTATCGCATGGGCTATGACGGCATAAAGACCGCGCTTGCCGTTTCGAAGGGCGAGAAGGTCGAAGAAAAGGTCGATACCGGCGCGAATCTCGTCACCAAGGCGAACATGAACGATCCGAAGATCGATGCGCTGATCAATCCGAAGGTCAAGTAATCCAAATGGTGCGGGCCGCGCCGGCGAAATCCGGCGCGGCCCTCACTCAAGCTGTGTTATGGTCCGTGAGGAATGCACATCCGGCCGGGTGGAGATGGCGGGAACGTGTGCCATGGGAGGAGAAATCCATGAGCCTGGAAGAGGTCAGTCATCGTCATGATGACAGCGTCAAGAAGACGGAAGCAAACCGCATTCCGGCAGGCTCCCCGATCCTCGAACTCAAGGGACTGCAGAAGAATTACGGCTACGTCCAGGCGCTGAAGCCCGCGACAATGACCTTTCTGGCCGGTGAAATTCACGCGATCGTCGGCGAAAATGGTGCCGGCAAGTCGACGCTGATCAAGCTGTTGACTGGCGTGATCACCAGGACCTCAGGCGAGATCCTCTGGTGCGGCCACCCGGTCGCCCTGGCGACGCCAAACGAAGCGATTGCGCGGGGCATCAATGCCGTCCACCAGGAGGTCGTGCTCTGCCCACACCTGACTGTCGCGGCCAATCTCTTTCTCGGCGACGAAGTCAACCAATACGGCCTCATGCGCAAGAAGCAGATGGAGAGAATGGCTCAGGCTGTCCTCGACGACCTCGGTTTCGGCCTGCCGGCCGCCGTGCTGCTCAGCGATCTCACGATCGGGCAGCAGCAGCTTGTCGCCACGGCGCGCGCGGCCATGCGCGGCACCCAGTTCCTGATCTTCGACGAGCCGACGGCTTACCTCACGCGCCAGGAATCGGCGCAGCTTTTCAAGCTCATCCGCCGCCTGCAGGGCGAAGGCGTCACGATCGTCTACATCAGCCATCGCATGGAGGAAGTGTTCGAGCTTGCGGACCGCGTCTCGGTGCTCCGCGACGGCACCCATGTCGGCACGCGCAATATCAGCGAAACGAGCGAGGCGGAACTGATCGCGCTGATGATCAACCGCTCGATCGAGCAGATCTATCACAAGGAAGTTATCCCGATCGGCGACACGATCCTCGATGTTCGCGGGCTTTCCGGTCCCGGTTTCGAGGATGTATCGCTCTCGGTCAAGGCTGGCCAAATCGTCGGCCTTTACGGATTGATCGGCGCCGGGCGCAGCGAGTTCGCACTCGGTCTCTATGGCCGGGAGAAAACGACGACCGGTGAGATCCACTGGATGGGCAAGAAGGTCGACATCAAGGACGAACGCACGGCCATGGAGCTCGGGATCGCGCTCGCGCCAGAGAGCCGCCGCGACCAGGGGCTCTGCCTCAACCTGCCGATCGGGCTCAATATCAACCTGCCGGTCTTCAAAAAGCTGAGCAAAGGTCCGGTGATAAGCCACAGCGAAGAATCGCAGAACGCCGACAGGCAGATCCGCGATCTGTCGATCAAGACGCCGAGCCGCCGCGTCCTCGTGTCCAGCATGTCAGGCGGAAACCAGCAAAAGGTGGTCATCGGCAAGTGGCTCAGCTACGGCGCACGCCTGTTCATCTTCGACGAGCCGACGGTCGGGGTCGACGTCGGCACCAAGGCGGAGATCTACCGGCTGTTCGCCAAGCTGCTGAAGGAGGGTGCGGGCATCATCCTGATCTCGTCCTATCTGCCGGAAGTCTACGAGCTCGCTGACCGGCTGCACGTTTTCCGTCGCGGACGGCTGGTCGCAAGCCACGACTACCAGGCGGCGACGCACGAAGAAGTGCTCAGCGAAGCGATCGGCGTCTGAATAAAAGAATGGGAGGGAGAGAACCATGACCGTAACACCTGCAGAAGTCGTCGCGCCGCCGTCGCGCGGAAAGGTGAGCTTCCTGTTCGGGCTCACTCTGATCGGGCTCCTGCTCTTCCTCTGGATCGTGCTCGGTTTCGTCACTGCCAGCTTCTGGACGCCGCTCAACATCTCGAACCTGCTGCGGCAGGGCGCAATGACGGCAATTCTGGCGCTTGGCCAAACCTTCGTGATCATCACCGCCGGCATTGACCTGTCGGTCGGCGCCATCGTCGGGTTCTGCACCGTCGTCATCGCCTGGCTGCTGCAGGCAGGTGTGCCGGTCTGGGCATCGATCCTGATAACGCTGCTAATCGGCGTCGGCATCGGGACGTTCCATGGCTTCGGCATCGTCAAAATGGGTCTGCCGCCCTTCATCATCACGCTCGCGACGCTGACTTCGCTGCGTGGCATCGGCCTGCTGATCACCAATGGGTCGACGATCAACATCGTCAACGAGCCCTTCACGAACTTCGCGCGCGCCGACTTCCTCGGCGTTCCGAGCCTGTTCTGGATGGTCGTGCTTGTCGCCGTTCCATCTTACATCTTCCTTCATCTGAGCCGCTGGGGCCGCTATCTCTTTGCGGTTGGCTCCAACCGCGAGGCGGCGCGCCTTTCGGGCGTGCGGGTGAACGGCATCATCTACCTGGCCTATATTCTCTCGGCGACCTTTGCCGCCTTCGTCGGCGTCCTGCTTGCCTCGCGCATCGCGATCGGCAACGCCACCCAGGCAGACGGATGGGAACTGCAAGCGATTGCCTCTTCCGTCATCGGCGGCACCAGCCTGTTCGGCGCGATCGGCACCGTGCACGGACCGCTGATCGGCGCCTTCATTCTGGCCACGATCAACAACGGCGCGAACCTGCTCAACGTCAACTCGTTCTGGCAGCGTATCATCACCGGCCTGCTGATTATCGTGATCGTCTATTTCGATCAGTTACGCCGCCGCCGGAGCCCGTAAGGCACAAACATCGCGAAGCCGGTGCCTAGCCGGCTTCCTCATGTTCAGAATGCGAGATCCGTCATGAAAGCAGTGCTTTGCCACAGACCGGGTGTGCTCGACATCGTCGAGCGCCCCTCTCCCGGCATTCCCACTCCCGGCTGGGTTCGACTTGCCGTCAGCCATGTCGGCATTTGCGGCACCGATTATCATATCTTCGAAGGCAAGCACCCCTTCCTCGAGTATCCGCGCGTCATGGGCCATGAGATCTCGGCAATCGTGCTGGAAGGTGGCGACGGGGCTGCGATCGCCGCTGGAACGCCTGTGATCGTCAATCCCTATCTTTCCTGCGGAAGCTGCGTTGCCTGCCTTAAGGACAAGCCGAACTGCTGCACGAATATCAAGGTGCTCGGCGTCCACACCGATGGAGCTTTCTGCGAAGAGATCACCGTTCCGGCTGGCAATCTCTATCCGGCGAAGGGGCTGAGCCTCGAAGCGGCCGCGACGGTTGAGTTTCTTGCCATCGGCGCGCACGCCGTGCGCCGTTCCATGGCACCGGCGGGTTCACGCGCGCTCGTCATCGGCGCCGGACCGATCGGACTCGGCGCTGCGATCTTTTCGCGGATTGCCGGCTATGACGTGACGTTGCTCGACACCAGCCCCGAACGGCTGCAGATGGCGGCCGAGGTTTTGGGTTTCACATCCGGCATTGTCGCGAACGATAACACGATAGACGCAGTGAAAGCGAAGACCAATGGCGACGGCTTCGACGTGGTCTTCGATGCGACAGGGTTCGGCCCTTCGATGGAGCAGGCCTTCAATTTCGTGGCTCACGGCGGCGCGCTGGTTCTGGTCAGCGTCGTGAAGGACGATATCCGCTTCTCCGATCCCGAGTTCCACAAGCGCGAAATGATGGTGATCGGCAGCCGCAATGCGACGCGCGCCGATTTCGAGCATGTGGCGGATTCGATCGCAAAGGGCCTGGTGCCGGTCAACAAGCTGATCACCCACCGCACGACGCTGGCCGATGCGCCGCGCAATCTCGCCCGCTGGGCCCATGAAAAAACCGGCCTGATCAAGGCCGTCATCAAGGTTGCGGCGTAGAGACCTCAGATAGCGTCGATGACGGCGCGCATCTGCCGCACGATGGCGGCATCCGTCTGGTTCGAACCCGGCGCTTCGAAGCCGAACGCGACGGCGCGCGGGTCTTGGCTCGCGACCGGCGAACTGCAGGAGCCGTGAATTTCGCGGGCGCCGGTAGCGCGCAGAATTTCGGCGGCATTGGATGGACGCACGCCGCTTCCCGGCATGATCGAAATCCGCCCCTCCGCCTTGGCCGAAAGCCGCTTCAATGTCTCCAGGCCATCCATCGCCTTCGGTGTGCAGCCGGAGGTGAGAATGCGCTCGCAGCCGAGTTCGATCGCCTGCTGAAGTGCCGCATCCGGATCCGGAACCAGATCGAAGGCCCGGTGCAGCGTGGAGCCGAGGCCCGCGGCATGCGCCTTGAGGCGCTGGATCAGCGGCATGTCGAGCGTACCATCCGGCCGGTTGGCGCCGATGACCACACCTTCGAGACCGAAGGCATGGACGGCATCGATATCTGCCATCATCGCAGCTTCATCCGCCGCGTCGAAGATGAAGGGACCGGCATGCGGACGGATCATCGCGTAAACCGGGATCGGCGCAGCGGCAGCGGCCTTCATGAGGCCAGCAACCGGCGTCAAGCCACCGAGTTCGAGTGCCGAGCAAAGTTCGATTCGGTCCGCGCCGCCCTTAATCGCGGCGGCGAGGCCTTTTGGGCTATCCACGCAGACTTCCAGCAAAACCGGCATCTTCGAATCTCCTTCATCCCGCCGCCATCTTCTTTAAGCGACGGAAACGGCTTTCGCGACAGGTGTGGAAACGATTTTGCGCACCGCCTCGGCGATCATCGCACAGGCATCGGCCGACGCCTTCCGGTGGTTGAAGGCGATATGATAGGTGATCGGGATATGGTCCGCGAGCTCGACGATGCGCACCCGATCGGCGATCGGCATCGCGCTGACCCGTCCGAGAAAAGAGACGTAGCCGTGGTTAGCGACGAGATCCACGATGACCGGCAGTGAATCGGCAGCCGTAATATCCTGGTTGCGAAAGCGCCGGCTTGCGGCTCGCTCGCGGCGTAGCGCCGCTGCGGCCTCGCCCAGGCCGGTTCGCTCGCTCGGCGTACATATCGGGTGCTCGGCCACGAGATCTGCAACTGTCAGCGCAGTGCTTTCCTGCGGCGCGATTGCGACCAGATCCGTGCGCAGGAGTTCCCGATGGCCGAAGCTCTCCAATTCGAAGACGGAATCCAAAATCGCCACGTCGATGCGGCCCGACTTCAGGGCCTCGCGCAGGTCGTCCGCGGTCATGGAGATGAGGGAAATGGCGTTCTTGTTGCGCCCGGTATTCCAATCGGCCACCAGAGCGCCCAGGCAGCGCGCCACCCAGCTTTCTGCGCCCGTCGGAATGATCGATCCGATGCGCAGCGAATGCGCAGCACGCCGATAGCGCTCGTCAGCCGCCGACTTGAGATCGTTCCAGGCCTGGCTGATCGCCGAGAAGATGGCGTAAGCCCGCCTCCCCTCTTCGGTTAGCGTAGAGCCGTGCGCCTGACGTTGAAGCAGCGGATATCCGACGAACCTCTCAAGATTGGCGATCTGCAGTGAAAGCTGTGGCTGGCCAAGCCTAAGACGCCGTGCAGCCCGATTGATGCTGCCCTGATCCGCCACTTCCAGAAAGCGCTCGATTGTCACGATCTTGATGGGGATTCGTGAAGCCCAGTTCTCGAAGGTTTCGGCTGGCCCGCCCGTCAATTCGCGGAGTTGCTCGACGGCGAGCATGATCGGTTGCAGTCCGTCGCGCACCTTGCCGCTCGCAATCAGCTTGACCAGTTCCCCCGAGCTGCGTTCGGTGAGTTTGATTGCAAGTTCGCTTTCAAGATTGCTGACTGCTGCCGAGACCGTGGAAGCCGCGAGCGAAAAACGCCGCGCGGTCATTCGCACCGAACCCGAGGCGAGAACGTGGCTGGCAACAAAGATGGCGCCGAGATGCAATGCGTTCTCCGGAAGTGACTGAAAAAGCAGACGATATGCTGTGTTCGCAAAAAAAGATATCCCTGCTCAGGGACCAGCGGGCCTATCGTCGCCGTCAAGTACAACTGCCGGGCGGAACGACGGAAAAGAGCACCGGCAGGTCGTGGAAACACGCTAGGGAACAAAAACAAATCGCGGCGACCCGGCAAAAGGAAATGCAATTCCACGCGCGGCTATGCTTTCACGGCCATAATCGCGCCGCGACTGCAGATACTGGAGAGGGTTGCATCGATTTTTCGAGCGTGCACACTATTTCCATGATGCTCGAACGTCCGGCGTGATCGCGGCTTTGCGCTTTCGCCGGCGGCTTTTATGCGCGAAGGTTCCCGCCCGGACCCTCGCGACGGGTTAATTGGTGTTAACAAAGGGACACGCCATGCTCAAGAAACTCGCGCTCGCCGTATCACTTTCCGCTTTTGCGGCGGGTGCGGCCCATGCTGCCGATGTCGTCGTTTCGTCGAAGATCGACACGGAAGGCACGCTGCTCGGCAATGTTATCGTACTTGCACTGGAAGCCAACGGCATCAAGACGAAGGACCGGATCGCGCTCGGCGCAACACCGGTCGTGCGCAAGGCGATCACGGCCGGCGAAATCGACATCTATCCGGAATATACCGGCAATGCCGGCTTCTTCTTCAACAAGCCGGATGATGCCGCCTGGAAAAACCTCGAGCAAGGCTACGAACTTGCAAAGAAGCTCGATTACGACGCCAACAAGATCGTCTGGCTGACACCCTCGCCTGCCAACAACACTTGGGCGCTCGGCATCCGCAACGACGTCGCCGGCCCGAACAAACTCAAGACCATGTCGGAATTCGGCAAGTGGGTCGCCGGCGGCGGAGATGTCAAGCTCGCAGCGTCCTCCGAATTCGTGAACTCCGCCGGTGCGCTCCCCGCTTTCCAAAAGACCTACGGCTTCCAACTGAAGCCTGACCAGATGGTCGTTCTTTCCGGCGGCGACACTGCCGCAACGATCAAGGCCGCAGCCGACCAGACCAACAGCGTCAACACCGCCATGGTTTACGGCACCGACGGTGCGATCGAGGCTGCCGAGCTCACCGTCCTCGAAGACGACCAGAGCGTGCAGCAGGTCTATGCGCCGACGCCCATCGTCCGTGAGACCGTGTTGAAGGCAAACCCGAAGATCGAGGAAATCCTTGCTCCGATCTTCAAGAGCCTGACGGCGGACGAACTCCGCAAGCTGAACGCCAAGATCCAGGTCGATGGCGAACCGGCGAAATCCGTCGCAGAAGGCTATCTGAAGGAAAAAGGCTTCCTCAAGTAATTTGCCGACGCTCCGCCCTCGTCGCAGGGCGGAGCGCTTTCCGGGCAGGGATGGATCGATGGAAGAAACCTTAGCGGTCCGCAAACTGGATCGGCTTGGCGTGGTTCTAGTAACTGCCGGCGTCGTTGGCACAGCGCTTTTGCCCTTCATCTATGTGAAGGCCAACCGCATCGCCTCCGGCAAGCCGTTGCTGCTCATGCAGCTTCTCGACCACCCCTCCGTCGTCATCCTCACCATTCTGCTTGTTGCCACCGCATCTGCCACCCTCTTCGTCCGAAACGCGACGCTGCGGCTTGCGATCGCAACACTCGCTCTGGCCGCCTTGATTGCATCGATCGGCTTGATCGCCACGGCCTTCACGCCGCCCAACAGCAACGCGGCGCGCATGACGCCGGGCGGCGGGTTCTGGGTCCTGTTTGCGGTTGTCGGCCTCATCATTTCCGACGCACTCATCAAGATCCGGCTGACACCATGGATGCGTGTGGCGGCGCTGATCGCGTACACGGCATTGCTTGCCGCCTTTCTTTACTCCGGTCTGCTGGACAGCCTGTCGATCATGAAAGAGTTCGCAACGCGCTCGGCGCAATTTTGGTCCGAGGCCGTCGCTCATCTGCTGCTTGCCTTGGGATCGCTCGCTATTGCCATCGTGATCGGCCTGCCGCTTGGCATCCTCTGCTTCTGGGTGCCCAAGCTTCGCGCCGTCGTGCTGCAAGGGCTCAGCCTGATCCAGACCATTCCAAGCCTTGCGCTCTTCGGCATCCTGATGCTGCCGCTCGGCTATCTCGCGACGCATGTGCCGCTTGCAGCCGATCTCGGCATCCGCGGCATCGGGACGGCGCCTGCGCTGATCGCCCTCGTGCTCTATTCGCTGCTGCCGATCGTCGCCAATACCGTCGTCGGTCTCGAGGGCGTTGATCCTTCCGTCCGGGATGCGGCGGCCGGCATGGGGCTGACACGCCGCCAGATCCTGACGGGCATCGATATGCCGCTTGCCTTTCCGGTCATTCTCACCGGCATCCGCATCGTGCTGGTGCAGGCGATCGGCCTGGTGACCATCGCGGCGCTGATCGGCGGCGGCGGTTTCGGCATCTTCATCTTCCAGGGCCTTGGCCAGACAGCCATGGACCTCGTGATGTTAGGCGCTGTGCCAACCGTCTTCTTCGCCTTTTCATCGGCCGTCATCCTCGATGCGGTCATCGACAGCATCCGGGAACCGACCGCATGACCATGATCGAGATCAGAAACGTCACCAAGCGCTACGGTGCCGCAGCCGTCGTCGACAATGTCTCGATGGGCGTTGAGAAGGGTTCGATTACGGTGATTGTCGGCACCTCCGGTTCGGGCAAATCGACGCTGATGCGGATGATCAACCGTCTGGTGCCGATTACCGAGGGGCAAATCTTCGTTGCCGAACAGAACGTCATGGACGTGCCAGCGACGGAGCTCCGCCGCAAGATCGGTTATGCGATCCAGGGCCATGGTCTCTTTCCGCATCGGACAGTAGCGCAGAACATCGCCACGGTCCCTGAACTTCTGGGCTGGGAGGCTGGCCGCGTCGCCAAGCGCGTCGACCACTTGCTCGGGCTGTTCAACCTGGACCCGGCGACCTTTGCGGGCAAGTATCCGCATCAGCTTTCCGGCGGCCAGCAGCAGCGCGTCGGCGTTGCCCGCGCGCTTGCCGCGGAGCCCGAACTCTTGCTGATGGATGAGCCCTTCGGCGCGCTCGATCCAGTCATCCGCGGCAAGGCGCAGGATGATCTTCTGGCGATCCAGAAGCAATTCGGCACCACCATCATTCTCGTAACCCACGACATGGACGAGGCCTTCCATCTCGGTGACCAGATCGCGGTCATGAGCAACGGCAGGCTGTTGCAATGTTCGACGCCGGAAAAGATCCTCACCGAACCGGCCGATCCCTTCGTGCAGCAACTGACGGGCACCTCCGACAAGGCCTTGAAGCTGATGTCGCTGCTGCCGCTCAAGGAAAGCATGGCGCCCGCCAAGACCGGTCTGCCCTATACACTGCCGCAATCGCTCAGCCTCAGAGACGCGCTCGCGGAAATGATCTGGCAGGGGGTCGACGAGGCAGCGGTGCAGGACGCCAACAAAGCTCCGGTCGGCTCGATCTCCATGACGCGGCTCCTCGAACTGGGCCGCAAGGCATGAAGCTTGTTGTTGCCAATCTCTTCCGCGTGGCGGCGCTGGTGCTGCTTCTCATCCTGCTTTTCAGGACGGAGTGGCTGTCTTTCATCCTGGTCCCGCTGACAAGCAACAACGCGCCGCCAATCTATACCCAAAACAGTTTGCCCTCGCTTGCCTTCGGCCACCTGGAGCTTGTGGTGACCTCGATCGTCGGCAGTGCCGTTCTGGCGGTCCTCGCCGGCGTTTTCGTCACGCGGAAAAGCGGCGAGGATTTCCTGCCGTTGTCGCGTGCGATTGCCAATGCCGGGCAAACCTTCCCGCCTGTCGCCGTGCTGGCGCTTGCCGTTCCCGCAACGGGCTTCGGCGCCGCGCCAACGCTGATCGCTCTCTTTCTCTACGGCCTGTTGCCGATCTTCGAGAATACCGTATCCGGACTTCGGCAGGTTTCAGCGTCCGTACTCGATGCCGCCGACGGCATGGGGATGAACGCCACGCAACGGCTCTTCCGGGTCGAGCTACCGCTGGCGCTGCCGCTCATCCTGGAGGGCCTTAAGGTCGCAACCGTCATCAATATCGGCACCGCGACGATCGGCTCCACGGTTGCGGCAAAGGGGCTCGGCGAAGTCATTATCGCCGGGCTGATCTCCGACAATACCGCCTTCATCTTGCAGGGCGGCCTCATCGTTGGCCTGATGGCCGTGCTGATCTATGACGCAATGGGTCTGGTCGAAAGCGCGATCACGCGCAGAATTGGCTTGCACCCCGCCTGATCCGGCGGCTACCAAGGCTGCCGTGACACGGCAATGGGAGGCACCCTTGGCAAAGATGATCCACTCCATGATTCGCGTTGTCGACGAGGCGCGATCGGTTAGTTTCTATAACAGGGTCTTCGGGCTGACGGTTGCCGACCGGGTCGATTTCGAAACCTTCACGCTGATTTACATGAGCAATGCCGAGACCGGCTTCGAGCTCGAGCTGACGGTCAACAAGGGCCGAACCGTGCCCTACAATCTCGGCGACGGCTATGGCCATCTCGCGGTCTCGGTGGATGAAGTTGCTATCGAACACGAGCGGCTGACCAAGGCGGGCCTCAACCCCGGCAATCTTGTTGAACTCAATCGCGACGGCAAGCTCTTCGGCCTGTTCTTCTTCATTACGGATCCCGACGGTTACAAGATCGAAATCCTGCAGCGCCACGGCCGTTTTCAGTAGCGGTCAGCGCACCAAAAAGGCCCCACCAGCGGCGGGGCCCTTTCCGGCTCGTCCTCGCGAACGACGTTACATCCAGTAGGGTGGCACACCGTAATAATCATAGACGCGGCGGCCATTGTCATTGTACCAGCTGTCGTCATCGTCCGCATAGCTTGGCGCACCTTCGATTTCTTCCTTCGTGAGATCGATACGGTAGCCGTCAAGTTGGGTGTCGTAGGTCAGTTTTTCCCAAGGCAGCGGATAATAGTCATTGCCGATACCCAGGAAGCCGCCAAAACTGAGCACGGCGTATGCCACGCGGCCATCCTGCTTCCCGATGATCAGGCGCTCGATCGAGCCAATGTGCTTGCCATCAGCGCCATAAACGCGAGTACCTTCAACACGGTCGCTTGCGATCAGCGACGGGGTGTCTGTGACGTTGGGGTCGCGGCGGCTGACATTGCTGTCCTCGTTAAGCATCTATGCAGCTCCTCTTCGTTGCATTCCTCGCTGTGATAACGCCCCTTCAGACCCAAAGTTCCGGTTTTCATCGCCAGCATACAGCGCCTTTATTGACGTTTACGTCAAAGTCAGTGTAATTCCAATCTGAGCTTGATCCACTCAGGCAATGGCATAAGCTGACGATCGGAAGATGGAGGATCATCCGGTCGGCAGCAGCAGACCGGGATCCGTGGACGGCCAGGGGAGAGAGACACGATGAGCAACAGTTCCGTCCATCCGAGCGGCGCTCAGCCAAAAAAGCCTTGGCTTGCCACATATCCGGCGATCGTTCCCGCCGAGCTGCCGCCGCTGGAACATGAGTCGCTGGCGGAACTGCTGGAAAAATCGTGCAAGGACTACGCCAACCGCATCGCTTTCTCCAGTATGGGCAAAACGCTCACCTACCGCGAGTTGGAGCGGCAGACGCGCAAGGTTGCCGCCTGGCTGCAAAGCATCGGGCTTCAAAAGGGTGATCGAGTCGCCGTGATGATGCCGAACGTGCTGCAGAACCCGATCGCGGTTTATGGCATATTGCGCGCTGGCCTTGTCGTCGTGAACGTCAACCCGCTCTATACGCCGCGCGAACTGGAGCATCAGCTGCGCGATTCAGGTGCCAAGGCGCTGTTCGTGTTGGAAAACTTCGCCCGTACTGTCGAGCAGGTGCTTGCAAAGACCGATGTGCGCCACGTCGTCGTGACCGCTCTCGGCGAGATGCTGGGCGCAAAGGGGGTGCTCGTCAACTTCGTCGTTCGCAAGGTGAAGAAGCTCGTCCCCTCGTGGTCGATCCCGCAGCACAAGACATTCAAGCAGATCCTCAGCGAAGGCGCAGGCAGGACGCTGCAGCCGGCAGCCATCAAGGCCGGCGATATCGCCTTCCTTCAATATACCGGCGGCACGACAGGGGTCGCCAAGGGCGCTGTGCTGACGCATCGGAACCTTCTTGCCAACAAGCTGCAGCTGCAGCTCTGGCTGAGATCCGCCTTCGAGCTCAAGAAGCAGCCCGACGTTCTGAACTTCATGTGCGCCCTGCCGCTCTATCACATCTTCGCGCTGACGGTGAATTCGCTGATGGGCATGTCGCTCGGCGCACACAATATCCTGGTCGCCAACCCGCGCGATATCCGCGGCTTCGTCAAGGAATTCGGCAAGTCCAACGTGCATATCTTCCCCGGCCTCAACACGCTATTCAACGCGCTGATGAACAATGCCGATTTTGCCAAGCTCGACTTTTCCTCGCTGATCATGTCGCTCGGCGGCGGAATGGCGGTGCAGCGTCCGGTCGCCGAACGCTGGCTGAAGATGACGGGCTCGCACATCACCGAAGGCTATGGCCTCTCCGAGACCTCGCCCGTTGCGACCGCCAACCGCTTCGATTCTGCGGAATTCACAGGCTCCATCGGCCTGCCGATCCCATCCACGGAGATCGACATTCGCGACGAGGACGGCAATTCCCTGCCGCTCGGCGAGATCGGCGAAATCTGCATCCGAGGCCCGCAGGTGATGGCGGGCTACTGGCAGAAGCCGGAGGAGACCGCGAAGGTGATGACACCGGATGGCTTTTTCCGCAGCGGCGACATGGGCTTCATGGATGAGCGCGGCTACACCAAGATCGTCGACCGCAAGAAGGATATGATCCTGGTTTCCGGCTTCAACGTCTATCCGAACGAGGTCGAGGAAGTCGCTGCCATGCATCCGGGCATCGTCGAGGCCGCCGCCGTCGGCGTGCCGGATGGCCATTCCGGTGAGGCGGTGAAACTCTTCGTGGTCAAGAAGGACCCGGCGCTGACCGAGGCAGACGTGAGGGCCCATTGCGCTGCCAACCTCACGAACTACAAGCGTCCTCGCTTCATCGAGTTCCGCGCCGAACTGCCGAAATCGCCGGTCGGCAAGATTCTCCGGAAAGACCTGCGCGGCTGATTTTGACAGTTGCGTGAAATTTGAAGCCATCCGCCTGGTGCGGGTGGCTTTTTTGCATTGCGGCGGTCGCCGAACTTGATTTGCGCCCTACAAAGCGAATAGTTTTCGCGACCCTCACGCCCTGCAAAGGAGCTTCCCATGAAAGCCATCGTCGAACAATTGAAGAGCACCGCGGCCGCCACCAAGGCAACCGATCTTCGCGCCGCCTTTGCCGCCGATCCCAAGCGTTTCTCGCGCTTTACCACCTCCCTCGACGACCTTCTGATGGACTATTCGAAGACCGCCGTGAACGATGAAATCCTGGCGCTTCTCGTCAAGCTCGCAGAAGAAGGCGGTGTCGAGAAGAAGCGCGAAGAGATGTTCTCCGGCAAGGCGATCAACTTCACCGAAAACCGCGCTGTCCTGCACACCGCGCTGCGCAACCGCTCCAATACGCCCGTATTGGTGGACGGCAAGGATGTCATGCCTGAGGTGAACGCCGTACTGGCCGCCATGGGCAAGTTCGCCGACGGCATCCGCTCTGGGGCGCTAAAGGGCGCGACCGGCAAGAAGATCACCGACGTCGTCAATATCGGCATCGGTGGTTCGGACCTCGGCCCCGTGATGGCGACGCTTGCCCTGGCACCCTTCCATGACGGTCCGCGCGCACATTTCGTTTCCAACATCGATGGCGCACACATCGCCGATACCCTGAAGCTCGTGCAGCCGGAAACGACGCTTTTCATCATCGCTTCGAAGACTTTCACGACCGTCGAGACGATGACGAACGCACAGACGGCGCGCAATTTCATCGCCAAGGCGCTCGGCGAAGCGGCCGTGCAGCATCATTTCGCGGCCGTATCGACGGCGCTCGACAAGGTCGCCGCCTTCGGCATCGGGAGCGAACGCGTTTTCGGCTTCTGGGATTGGGTCGGCGGCCGCTACTCGATCTGGTCGGCGATCGGCCTGCCGCTGATGATCGCGATCGGACCGGAAAACTTCGGCAAGTTCCTCGACGGCGCCCATGCCGTCGACAATCATTTCCGTAAGGCACCGGTTGCCGAAAACCTGCCGATGCTGCTTGGCCTGATCGGCTTCTACCACCGCAACGTGCTCGGTTATCCGACCCGCGCGATCCTGCCCTACGACCAGCGCCTGTCGCGCTTCCCGGCCTACCTGCAGCAGCTCGACATGGAATCGAACGGCAAGGGTGTCACGATCGACGGCACACCGGTCGAGGGCAATTCCGGCCCGGTCGTCTGGGGCGAGCCGGGCACCAACGGCCAGCATGCTTTCTACCAGCTCATCCATCAGGGCACGAGCATCATCCCGGCAGAATTCATGATTGCCGCCAACGCCTTCGAGCCGGAACTTCGCCACCAGCACCAGCTTCTGATGGCAAACGTGCTTGCCCAGTCGGAAGCGCTGATGAAGGGCCGCACCTTCGAGGAGGCCAAGAAGCAGCTGACTGACAAGGGCATGGACGACAAGAAGGCCGACTTCATCGCGCCGCACCGCGTCTTCACCGGCAACCGCCCGTCGATCACTTTCGTCTATGACAAGCTGACGCCCTATGCGCTCGGCCGCCTAATTGCGCTCTATGAGCACCGCGTTTTCGTCGAGGGCGTGCTCTTCCGGATCAACTCCTTCGACCAGTGGGGCGTCGAGCTCGGCAAGGAACTCGCGACCGGCCTTCTGCCGGTCATCGAAGGCAAGGAAAGCGCCGCGGGCCACGATTCCTCGACGCAGGGCCTCGTTGCCGCGCTGGCCAAGCTCGCGAAGTAATGGATGTTCCCGTTCTTCGGATCGCGCGTCCGACGGATGACATAAGCCGGCTCCGCCCCTTCTATGAGGCGGGGCTTGGTTTTGTCGAACTCGTTTCATTCGAGGACCATAGCGGCTTTGACGGTTTGGTCCTTGGCCATCCACTGTGGCCTTACCACTTTGAATTCACGCATCACCGCGGCCATACTGTCGGTCGCGCACCCACAGCAGACAATCTTCTCGTATTTTATGTACCCATTCGATCCACATGGGAGATGGCCATCGGAAGGATGACTGATGCCGGCTTTTCCGCCGTCATGTCCTACAATCCTTACTGGGACGTTACCGGGCGAACATTCGAAGATCCCGATGGCTATCGGATCGCCCTTCAAAAATGCCGAATGGCGACGATAGTCTTTCGCTTGAAGCCGTCGAAAGCCGAACCACCTGATCATCTCACATTGGAAGGTAAGCAGGAGAAGCCTATGGACTTGGCTGATGATGTGCTGATTGGATTCGAAGCGCAGGGTGCTGCGCCATAAGTTTTTTGTTCTTACCCTCCTTCCATCAGTGCCCGTCGGGCGGGACGTCGTCTTTGGGAACATTCGCGACCAGGTTCTTCCGATGGAAAATGAAGAGGCCGGCGAGGACGATCACGGCGGATCCCACCAGGATTTGGCTGTCCGGCAAATCGCCGAAGAAGAGATAGCCCAGGAGGATCGCCCATAGCAGCAGGCTGTATTGCAGCGGTGCCAGCAGCGAGGCCGGGGCGAGCTTGAGCGATCGGGTGATCATCATATGCGCGCTGCCGGCAACGATGCCGAGCGCCAGCATAGCCGCAAAATCGAGGGCAGAAACCGCGCGCCAGTTCCCGATGCTCAAGGCCAGGCCGGCAACCAAGGCCGCGACAGTCTGCCAGGTCACGAGCGTGACATCACTCGTCTGACGCAAGCGTCGGCTAAGGACGAGCGTCAGCGCGAAGGACAGGCTTCCGACAAGACCGAAGACCGAGGGCCAGGACAACATCGCCGACGAGGGTCGCAGCGCAATGACAACCCCGACGAAACCAAGGATGACAGCGAGCCAGCGGCGCCAGCCAATCGTCTCGCCCAGAAAGAAATGCGAGAGAGCCGCCACATAGATGGGACCGGCCATGTAGAATGTCATGACATCGGCAAGCGGGAGATAGGCAACCGCGGCATAGAAGAATGCGACATCCGCGGTCGTCAGCACCACGCGAAGGACGTGCAGTGGAGGACGCTCCACGCGAACGAGCGCGGCGGTTCCCTGCGCGACGATCATCGGCCCCAGAATGACAAAGGAGCCGAGCGACCGCACTACCAAAACCTGGCCGACAGAGAAGCTCGCAACCAGCCACTTGCCCATCGCATCATTCAGCGAGAACAGGAAGTCGCCGAGGAGCATCAGGAGGACCCCGGCGAGCACCGCATTGCCGGCGGCGCCGGTCGCGCGAACGTTCACGATGTTTCCTCCCAATCAGGCCATTTCGGTCGGCCTTTACCCGCTTTTGACAATATTGCAAGGCGGATGGCTTCCAACGTCCCGAATGCGCCGGGGATCGACCGGGTGACGACGCGTTCGCCCTTATCCAGCGCCCCGAATCGTTGCCAGTCAATCGGACTCCTATCAGCTGCCGAATGGCATTTCGTCTGGCCAATGTCGAAATGCGGCCTCACAATTCGTCTTCATGTAAATTGCTTTCAGGAGAGGTCGAATGAACGTGACGGACGACGAACTCGTTAGCTTCGAGGCGCACGGTGCGGCGCCGTTGCCGGTGGCTGACCGCGACGGCTTCGTCGAAAACGATGGTGCCGGGATCTGGCATGCCGCCTATGGCTCCGGCCCGGCTGTCATCTTGCTGCATGGCGGGCTCGGCAATGCCGGAAACTGGGGCTATCAGCTTCCAGCTCTCGTGAATTCCGGCCGGCAGGTGATCCTTATCGACAGCCGCGGGCATGGGCGCAGCACCCGCGACGAACGGTCGTTCAGCTATGAACGGATGGCATCGGACGTCCTCGCCGTCATGGATCACCTGAGGCTTCAAACGGCTGCGCTCGTCGGCTGGAGCGATGGCGCCTGCACGGCCTTGATCCTTGCCGACAAGCATCCGGAGCGGGTCTTCGGCGTCTTCTTCTTCGCCTGCAACATGGATCCGAGCGGCACCTTCGAGTTCAAGCCGACACCGGTTATCGACCGTTGCTTCAGCCGGCACCGTAAGGATTATCTGGCGCTTTCCGCAACGCCTAACGGGTTCGACGCCTTTGTCGCCGATGTGACGAAGATGATGCAGAGCGAACCGAACTATACTGCGGAGCAGCTCCAAGGCATCAGGGTCCCGGTTGCGATTGCGCTAGGGGAAAAGGATGAATTCATCCGCCGCGAGCATGCGGATTATCTGGCGCGGAACATCCCCGACGCCGAGCTCATTCTCATGCCCGGCGTCAGCCACTTCGCACCGCTGCAGCGACCCGAACTGTTCAACCGTGAAGTGCTCGGGTTTCTCGATAGACTCGGTTGAGGTTCAGAGACCGATTTCGCGCGCCCATGGCGGGTTTGCGCCAGCACGGGAGACGGTGACGGCCGCCGCCTTGGCGCCGAGAGACAACGCATTATGCAGCGCTTTCTCGTCGAGAGAGGCGACTTGGGTTTTGGTCAGCAGATTGTCCCTCTTCAGCGAAGCGAGAATGCCTGCGTCGAAGGTGTCGCCTGCACCGACCGTATCAACGACCGTTACGCGCTGGCTCGGAACCGCAACCTTGCGGTCCTTCGTGTAGCCCTCAGCGCCTTCCGCGCCCTTGGTGATGACGACGAGCTTGGCACCCTGCTTCAGCCAGAAGGCCGCCAGATCGTCATGGCTGCCTTCGAGGCCGAACCATGCGAGATCTTCGTCGGAGAATTTCAGAATGTCGGATTTAGCCGCCATGCGCTTGATGCGCGCCATGTGGGCTTCCTTGTTCTTGATGAAGCCGGGGCGAATGTTCGGGTCGAGCGAAATGATGCGCTTTTCCGCCTCCCGGTTAAGCAGCGCCTCATAGGTTTCGCCGCTGGGGCTCGGGATCAAGCTGATGGCACCGAAGTGCAGCGCCTCGCAATCGTCGCCAAGCGACGGGAGGTCCTCCGTCGTGATCATGCGGCCTGCCGTGCCTTCGTCATAGAACGCATAGGTGGCCTGACCGTTGACGAGCTTGACGAAGGCGATCGTCGAAGGGCGCGGCGTGATGGCGCAGAGGCTGTAATCGACATTGCTCGCCTTCAGCGTGTCGAGCAGGATTTCGCCCATCATGTCGTCGGCAATGCCGGTGAAGAAGGCGGTCGGCACGCCGAGCCTGCCAAGCGCAATCGCCGTGTTGAAGATCGCGCCGCCGGCATAGGGCGCAAAGCCCTGCTCGCCGAGCGTCGTTTCCCGCGGCAGCATGTCAATCAACGCTTCGCCACAGCACAAAATCATTCCGACCTCCCAGGCATTTGCGAATTTGGATGTTCAAATCGATTAAATAACTTCATGGCAAAAGCAAAGCGGCACTTCGCCTATTCTGCCCTAAAGCGACGAGATGCCACCGTGGCGTGCGGACCAGGCGAGCGGCGCGTCCAGGAACGCCTCGACTTCGCTAAGCGTTTTCTCGTCGAAGAGCTTCTGCGCTTTCGCAACGGCAAGAACATCGCGCCACGTAGCGATGTAGTGCAGCTTCACTTTACCATCGGCAAAGCGCAGCGCGCCCTCATCGAAAATGCCGTAGTAGAAGAGCGCGATGCCGTGTTCGACCACGCCACCAGCGGCGCGGACGGCATCAATGAACTTGAACATGCTGCCGCCGGCAGTCGTCAAGTCTTCAATGACGAGGACACGCGAGCCCTCCGGCATGTTGCCTTCAATCTGCGCGTTGCGGCCATGACCTTTCGGCTGTTTGCGGACATAGATCATCGGCAGGCTGAGGCGATCGGCGAGCAGCGCGGCAAACGGAATGCCCGCCGTTTCGCCGCCCGCGATGCAATCGAACTGCTCGAAGCCGGCCTCGCGCAACACAATACTGGAGGCAAAATCCATCACAGTCGAGCGGACACGCGGAAAGGAGAGCAGCTTGCGGCAATCGATATAGACCGGGCTCGCCATGCCGGAGGCGAACTTGTACGGCTGGGCGGCGTTGAAGTGCACCGCCTTGATCTCCCAGAGCATCTTCGCCACGAGTTCCGCCATCACGGCGCGGTCGGTGAATGTCGTCTGGATCATCGCTCTCTCCTTTGCTCAAATCTATGGGGCCATAGCAGCAAGCACGGCAAGATTCCAGAACGGCGAACGCCTTGGCGCGAAGAATGCCGGCAAAAACGGCCTCTCCGGGCAGTGTCGTGGCATCTGCCAACCGGAATGGCTCTGTGGCAGGAGATGTCGCCTTCTTTCAGCTTGCACGGCCGCGCGACGGGCATATCGTTGTGGCATGGAACATATCGAAATCTTCCAACGGCTCGGTGTGGCGCTTGCGATCGGTCTGCTCGTCGGCGTCGAGCGCGGCTGGCAAGAGCGCGACATACGCGCGGGCGGGAGAACCGCGGGTATCCGTACATTCGGGCTCACCGGCTTTCTCGGCGGAATAGCCGGAACGCTTCATTCCATGACCGGCCCCTTCCTGCCCGCGACGATCGCGCTGTTGCTCGGCCTCGCCTATATCGCAGGCAAGTGGCAGGAAACACAGGAAGACGAGGACTACAGCATAACCTCTGTCGTGGCCGCACTCGTGGTTTTCGGGCTCGGCGCCCTTGCCGCTCTCGGTGATATCGTCACTGCGGCAGCTGGCGGCGTTGCAACAGCGGTAATCCTTGCTGCACGCCAGAAGCTGCACGGCTTTCTCAGAGGCTTGACATGGCGGGAGTTGCGCTCGGCGCTGATGCTGCTCGCCATGACGGTGATTGCGCTGCCGCTCCTGCCGGACAGGGCACTCGACCCTTGGGGTGCGCTCAATCCTTTCTCTCTCTGGGTGCTGACCATCACCATCGCAGCCCTTTCCTTTGCCGGCTACATCGCAATCAAGGCGACAGGCACGAGCCGAGGCATTCTACTGGCAGGAGCGGCGGGAGGGCTGGTGTCTTCCACCGCACTGACGCTCTCCTTTGCCCGGTACTCAAAGGAAGCGCCTGAGGGTTCGACCCATCTTGCGGCCGGAGCAGCGATCGCAGGCGCCTTGTCCTTTGCCCGCGTCCTGATTATCGGCGCCGCCTTGTCCTTCGACTTGCTTGCCCCGCTTGCGTCCGCCCTGATCCCGGCGATCATCGGCCTTCTGGTTGCAGGTCTCTATTGTGTCTGGCGCTCCGGCTCCGGAACCGAGGTGCCGGAAATAAAGCTGAAGAACCCCTTTGAGTTGCGGGCAGTTCTCTCCTTCGCGGCGCTACTCGGATTAATCAGCCTGGTATCGAAGATGACCATCGACTACCTCGGCGCGGCTGCGCTTTTTGCCGTAGCCGCGATCTCCGGTCTTGTTGATGTGGACGCAATCACGCTTTCAACGGCGCGGCTGGCGGGCTCTGCGATCAACGTCAAAACAGCCTCGGACGTCATCCTGATCGCGGTGGCCGTCAACACGGCGACGAAGGCGATTCTGGCCTCCACCGGCGGCGCGCGGCAATATGGGATCGCTTTGGGGCTGGCGTCGACCGTCGCCGTTGCCATGGGCGGCGTGGCCTATTTCGCGTTCCGCAGCTTTATCGGCGACTAACACGAGCCGCTATCGAGGAGTCCGCCGATATCGGCCGGCAGCATCCTCTTGTAGAGCGCCATCGCGGCCCGTCCTTCCTCCTCGCTGACCGAGATCGAATAGCGCACGGCCGCCGCCAGCAGATGCATCGTCAGCCGCGCAACCGAGAGCAATTCGTGCGCTTCACGCTTCGGCCAGAGCTTCGCCAGAACCGTGAATAGTCTCTGTGCGTGGAATTCCATGTCCTCGGCGTCGACCTGCTGCAACAGCTTGTCGGCCTGCGTTGCGTGCCAGATGTCGCGCATGACAGGCTCGCGGCGGAAAAAGTCATAATACTGATCAACGATGTTGCAGAGCGCCTGCTGCAGCGTTTCGGGGCTCGTCACCTTGGCCAACTCCTGCTCGACGCAGTGTCTGCCCTGCTCGTTGAAGCGCTCGGCGAGGGTTCGGATGATGGAGCTCTTGTCCGGGAAATACTGGTACAGCGCACCGAAGGAAAGTCCCGCCTTTTCGACGATTTCGCTCATCTTCAGGGCATCGCTGCCCCTTGTTTCGATCAGTTCGACCGCCACCGAGAGGATCTTCTCGAAACGGTCACGCCCCCGCTGCTGACGCGGAATCCGTCTCGGCTGGCCAGTCGGCTCCTGCTGTCTCTTGCGCTTGACCGCCGCCGGCTCCGGCATTCGCTGCTCCAATTTTCGATTGACTCTTAAAATAAGAGAGTTTATCTCATTAAGCAAATGAGAGAGTTTCTCTCTTTTTAGGAAGAGGATTCGACATGCAGAATGCGGAAATCATCCTTGTCGGCGGATCGGGCAAAACCGGCGGCCGTGTAGCGGCACGCCTCGAAAATCTCGGCCTCAAGCATCGCCTCGCCTCGCGGTCCACCGCCCGCCCTTTCGATTGAAATAAGACGACCTGGCCCGCGGCACTCGCAGGGGGCACTAGCGTATACGTTGCCTTTCAGCCCGATCTCGCCGTCGCGTGGGCGGCCGACGCTATCGGCGCACTGGCCAAGACAACCGTAGAATGCGGCCTGCGGCACATCGTGCTGCTGTCCGGCCGTGGTGAGGACGGCGCCGAGCGTAGCGAAGAGGTACTCAAGGCTTCGGGCATTGACTACACGATCCTGCGAGCCTCCTGGTTCTTCCAGAACTTCAGCGAAGGCGCGTTTGCGGAATCAATTGCTGCGGGAGAACTCGCGCTGCCGGCGGGTGAGGTAAAGGAACCCTTCATCGATGCCGACAACATTGCCGACGCCGCCGTTGCAGCACTGACCGATCCGCGCCATCGCGGCAAAACCTACGAGCTGACTGGACCTTGCGCGCTCACTTTCAGCGAGGCGGTTGCCGAGATTGCCGCAGCGTCCGGCAGGCCGATCCGCTACCGGCAGATAGCGATGGCCGAATTTAAAGCCGTCCTTTCCTTGGGCGGCATGCCGGAAGACGCAATTGATCTTCTGGAAGAGCTCTTCAGTCAGGTGCTCGACGGCCGCAATTCGCGCGTCATGCACGGCGTGAAGGAAATCCTCGGGCGGCCCCCGAAAGACTTCGGCCAATATGTCCGCGAGGCCGCGGCGACCGGCGTCTGGAGGGCATGAACATGGCGACGATCCTCATGCTCGCACTTGCGGCGGCGGCGATCGGCAGCGGTCTTGTTGCCGGTATCTTCTTCGCCTTTTCGACCTTCATCATGGTGGCCTTCGCCCGCATTCCGCCGGAGCAGGGAATCGCGGCGATGAATTCGATCAACGTCACCATCGTGCGCTCGCCTTTCATGGTGCTGTTCGTTCCGACCGCGATCCTGTGCGTGCTGATCGGCGTCCTAGCGCTCATCGATTGGCGTGGAAGCGCCAGCGTCTGGATGTTGGCTGGTGCGACGCTCTATGTCGTTGCATGCTTCATCTCGACCATCGTTTTCAACGTGCCGATGAACGATGCGCTGGCGAAAGTCAGCGGCAGCGGGGCAGAAGCGGTAAGCGTGTGGAATAGCTATCTGAAGGACTGGACGCGGTGGAACCATGTTCGCACCGCCGCATCGCTCCTTGCCGCAATCGCGTTCGTCCGGGCCCTGATGATCCTGTGATTGATCAAGCGCCGGACGGTGCTGTCCTCCCGCCACTCTTTAGCGGCAAGTGGCCGTGACCGCACAGTTAGCGTTCAACCTCCCAATGCAGGGGGAACATGGGGTCGAACACGGTCACCAGTCCGGCACCTGTTTCGACTTTTGCCGGAAACGCCACGGGTTTTTCACGCCTCACGAGCGTGATGCGCTCTTCGTTCGGCTGAAGGCCATACCAGGCGGGGCCGCTCAGCGAGACAAAGGCTTCGAGCTTTTCGAGCGCGTTTTCCTGTTCAAAGACATGCGCAAGGCAGCTCATAGTGTTAACCGACGTGTAGATGCCGGCGCAGCCGCAGGCGCATTCCTTCAGCGGATCGATATGCGGTGCCGAATCCGTGCCGAGGAAGAAGCGCTGGTCGCCGCTGACCGCTGCCGCACGCAACGCAAGCCGATGGTTTTCGCGTTTGGCGACCGGCAGGCAGTAATAATGCGGGCGAATGCCGCCGACGAGGATGGCATTGCGGTTGATGATCAGGTGATGTGTGGTGATGGAGCCTGCGAGGTTGGCCTTCGACGACTTGATGTAGTTGATGCCGTCGGCCGTCGTGACATGCTCCATCGTGACCTTCAGCTCCGGCAGGCGCTTGCGCAAAGGGTCCAGCACGGTTTCGATGAACACCGCTTCGCGATCGAAGATGTCGACCTCGGGCGTCGTGACTTCGCCATGCACGCAGAGCGGCAGACCGATCTTCGCCATGCGCTCCAACACCGGCATCGCCTTTTCCAGGTCGCGCACGCCGCCATGTGAATTGGTGGTGGCACCTGCCGGATAGAGTTTCACCGCCGTTATCAGACCGATTTTGTAGCCTTCCTCCACATCGTCGGCGCTCGTGTGCTCCGTGAGATAGAGTGTCATCAGCGGCTCGAAGCGATCGCCCTTCGGCAGGGCTTTCATGATCCGCTCGCGATAGGCTGCCGCGTCCGCCGTCGTCACGACCGGCGGCACGAGGTTCGGCATGATGATGGCGCGAGCGAAATCGCGGCTGGTATCGCCGATCACCCCTTCGAGCATGGCGCCGTCACGTAGGTGGAGGTGCCAGTCATCTGGACGGCGAATGGTGATCGATTGCATGCTGCGGCTCCGGCGGCTGGCCTATAGGTTCAGCCCCGGCATTATCACCCCTGTGCAGGCAATGGCAACATTTTGCCTCGGATTTTCAGACCGGCGGACCGTACTGGTTCGGGTCGGGCGTTCCTGGGCGGATATACCAGATGAGCAGGATGATCCAGCCGATCAGCGGGACGAGACCGACCAGAATCCACCAGCCGGAGTGGTCTATGTCGTGCAGTCGCCGGACAGCGACGGCAAGGCTGGGAAGCAGCACGCCGAGGCCATAGATTGCACCGAGGATTTCGTGGCCGAACAGCAGATTGTCGATGAATGCAACGACCAAAGACGCGATCACATTGAAGAGCGCAAACAACCAAAATTCCGGACGCCCGGCCCGGCCGCTGAAGACAGCGTATTTTGAGAAGACTGACGATACGGCTTCCGTGAAGTTCATGTCCGGCTCCCTCTGGCCCGCAGAACCTCCGCTGCAAAGCAGAAGTTGTATTCGGGTGAGGATGCACCGATTCTCCAGGCTCCGCAAGGCGAGCACGCCAGGCGCAATCACACAGGATCAGGCAATCTCGAGCGTGATATCGGCGGGACGGCGGTTGGCGAGGATCAGCCTGCCGTTCGGTAGGTCGTTGCCATAGACCTTGGCGCTCGCTTGCTCTTCCGTCAGCTTGTAGCCGCGCCAGCGCGCCCAGAGGCGCTCTTCCAGGACCTCGATCGGCGGGGCGAGCATGACGGTGTAGTCGAAGATGCCCTCGAGCTCCGCCCACTTGCCGAGGCTAAGCAGCAGATAGTTGCCCTCGACGATGATGAAGCGATGTTCCGGCGAGACGACGCGGGCAGAGGCGATCGCAAGTTCGCGCGAGCGGTCGAAGACCGGCACGAGAACCTCCTGATCCGCAGGCCTGACAGCGCGTATGATATCGAGGAAGCCGCGGACATCGAAGGTTTCCGGGATGCCCTTGCGGGCGAGCAGGCCGCGCTCGATGAGGATTGCGTTGTCCATGTGAAAGCCGTCCATGGGCAGCACTTCCGCGCTCTCGCCCCTCGCTTTCAGCGCCTCGGCCAGACCCTCCGCCATGGTGGATTTGCCGGCACCCGGCGGACCGGCGATGGCGATCAGGAACCGCCTTGCATCGCCGGCGCGTCTGATGACCTCGCCGGCGATGTTTTCAATCTCTTCGCTCATGCGGCGACCGTTTCCGCGGGAGGTGTCTTGGCGCCGGTCATGAAGGCGACGGCGTCGGACATTGTGTACTCCTTCGGATTGATAACCGTCAGGCGGCGACCGAGACGGTGGATGTGGATGCGGTCAGCCACTTCGAAGACATGCGGCATGTTGTGGGAGATGAGCACGATCGGCAGGCCGCGGGCCCGAACATCCAGGATCAGTTCCAGAACCCGCCGGCTTTCCTTGACGCCGAGAGCAGCCGTCGGTTCGTCCATGATGACCATCTTCGAGCCGAAGGCAGCCGCACGAGCCACTGCCACGCCCTGGCGCTGGCCACCCGAGAGCGTTTCCACCGCCTGGTTGATGTTCTGGATGGTCATCAGGCCGAGTTCGTTAAGCTTGCCACGAGCCGCCTTCTCCATTGCGGAATGATCGAGCTTGCGCAGGAACTTGCCCATGAAGCCCGGCTTGCGGATTTCGCGGCCAAGGAACATGTTGTCGGCAATCGAGAGGGCCGGTGACAGCGCCAGGTTCTGATACACCGTCTCGATGCCGGCCTTGCGGGCATCGATCGGCGAACGGAAATGCACCGGCTGCCCTTCGAGGCGGATTTCTCCCTCGTCCGCATGGATCGCGCCAGAGATGGCCTTAATCAGCGACGACTTGCCAGCGCCGTTATCGCCGATAACGGCAAGGATTTCGCCCGGGTAGAGATCGAAATCGGCGTGGTCCAGAGCCGTGACCCGGCCGTAACGCTTGACGAGGCCGCGCGCCGTGAGAATGGGTTCCTGAGCCATCAGCCTGCTACCTTTCTGATCCACTGGTCAATCGCGACGGCAGCAATGATGAGCACGCCGATCAAGAGATAAGTCCATTGCACGTCCGTCCCAAGCAGGCGCAGACCGAGCGAGAAGACGCCGACGATCAGCGCGCCAAAGAGCATACCCAGGATCGAACCGCGCCCGCCGAAGAGCGAGATGCCGCCGATCACCACCGCCGTAATGGATTCAATATTGGCGAACTGGCCCGCGGTCGGAGAGACGGAGCCGAGCCGGCCAATCAAGGCCCAGCCCGCGAGCGCACAGATCAAGCCCGAAAGAACGTAGACGGAAATCAGCATGCGCTTGACGTTGACGCCGGACAGCTGCGCCGCTTCCGGATCGTCGCCGACGGCATAAAGATGCCGGCCCCATGCGGTGTGGTTGAGCACGTACCAGAGCAGAGCCACCAGCAGCACCAGAACGATGACGCCATAGGTGAAGACCGCACCGCCGACACGGAACGTGTTGCCGAAGAACTGCAGCATCGGCGCATTCGCCTCGATGTCCTGCGCCCGAATGGTCTCATTCGCGGAATAGAGGAAGTTCGTCGCCAGCACGATCTGCCACATGCCGAGCGTGACGATGAATGGCGGCAGCTTCATGCGCGCAACGAGCAGCCCGTTGATATAGCCGCAGAGCGCGCCCAGAGCGAAACCGCCGAGAATGGCGATAGTCGGCGGAAAGCCGTAGCGGAAGACGAACTGCCCCATGACGACGGAAGAGAGGACCATGATAGCGCCAACCGACAGGTCGATGCCGGCGGTCATGATGACCAGCGTCTGGGCCGCGCCGACGATGCCGGTAATCGCGACCTGCTGCAGGATCAGCGTCAAGGCAAAGGCAGAGAAAAACTTGGTCCCGAGCAGGACCCCGAAGACGATCAGCGACAGTACCAGCACGATCAGCGACACTGTCGACGGGCTGGAGTGCAGGAAATGCTGGAACTTCTGAAGGGCTGTCCGCTCATGCGTGTCGAATGAGGCGACCTCGGTCGAACTGTCCCTGAGAACTTTTTCGTAGTCGTGATGCGGTGCGGCTGTTGTAGGCTCGCTCATGGATATTCCTCCCGCCTGTGCCCCATTTCCGGGGGCGCATCGCTGCCCGGCTTGCAGGGTCCGGTATTTTAGCGATTTCGATTAAGCTGCACCCAATTCGGCGTGCTGTCAAAGATGAGTCGGGCAGCGGGGGCAAGCGCGCCCCCGCCTTCGCATCGGCTGCGGCTTCCTAGCCCCAGCACTTGTCCATGCCTGCCTTGGTGTCGATCGATTCGACACCCGATGCGGGCTTGTCGGTCACCAGCGCGACACCCGTATCGAAGAAATTCTTTCCTTCTGTCGGCTTAGGCTTTTCGCCGCTGTCGGCGAACTTCTTGATGGCTTCCATGCCGAGCGCCGCCATCTGCAGCGGATACTGCTGAGACGTCGCGCCAATGACGCCTTCCGTGACGTTCTTGACGCCCGGGCAGCCACCATCAACGGAGACGATCAGGACGTCCTTGTCGCGTCCGACGGCCTTCAGGGACTGGAACGCACCGGCAGCGGCCGGCTCGTTGATCGTATAGACGACATTGATGGTCGGATCCTTCTGGAGAAGGTTCTCCATCGCGGTGCGTCCACCTTCCTCGTTACCGTTGGTGACGTCGTGGCCGACGATGCGCGAGTCGTCCTCGTCGCCGATCTTGTTGGGATCCTTCGTATCCATGCCAAAGCCCGTCATGAAGCCCTGGTCACGGAGGACGCCGACCGTCGGCTGTGCCGGGGTCAGGTCGAGGAAGGCGACTTTCGCATCCTTGGCGGCATCGCCGAGCGTTGCGGCGGCCCACTGGCCGATCAACTTTCCAGCAAGGAAGTTGTCAGTGGCGAAGGTGGAATCAGCCGCATCGATCGGATCGAGAGGCGTATCCAGCGCGATCACCAGAATTCCCGCATCACGCGCCTTTTTCACCACGGGAACGATGCCCTTGGTATCGGAGGCGGTCAGCAGAATACCTTTTGCCCCGTCTGCTATGCAGGTTTCGATGGCCGCCACCTGAGTTTCACTGTCGCCGTCGATCTTGCCCGCGTAGGACTTCAGCGTCATGCCAAGCTCTTTGGCCTTGGCAGTCGCACCTTCCTTCATCTTCACGAAAAAGGGATTGGTGTCGGTTTTGGTGATCAGGCAGGCGGAAACATCTGCCGCCATCGCCGGAGCGGAAAAGGCGACGCCGAGCGCAAGCGCGCCGAAAGCAAGAACTGATTTCTTCATGAACTCCTCCCACAGATTAGCCGGAACGCCCGCATGGCAGAACCGGAATATGAAAGCACGGGACGGCGCTGCGGATTGGTCAAAGGTCTCCCCCAAGGCCGTCCCTACCGTTGACGATCGCAATTAAGAGCGAAAACAAATTCGCTTGTCAATAAATAAATCTGATTGAATTATTAATTCCCTATGGCATGCTGACAAAAAATCAGGCATAGGCCAATGAACAGGAGGAGTGGCCAATGTCGTCCTTGGACGGTCCGGTGCAAGCACCGGCTCCACCACCTATTCTGAACCCCGCCGGAGGCGCGAACCAGATCAGGGTGCGCGCCTATAATGAGCGGCTTGTCCTTTCGCTGGTACGCCTCTACGGCTCCCTTTCGAAAGCCGATATCGCACGCCGCAGCGGTCTTTCCGCCCAGACCGTTTCCGTCATCATGCGGGAATTGGAGAAGGAGGGCCTGCTTTCAAGAGGCGAACCCGTGCGCGGCCGCGTCGGGCAACCGTCGATCCCGATGCTTCTCAACCCGGACGCCGTCTATTCCTTCGGGGTCAAAATGGGTCGCCGCAGCGCCGATCTGGTGTTGATGGATTTCGTCGGACGCATTCGCATGCAACTGCACCGGACCTATGCCTATCCATTGCCCGGCGAAATACTTGATTTTATCATCGCCGGCATTGGGGAGCTCGAAAGCAGGCTTGACGACAAGCAGCGAAGCCGTGTCGCTGGACTGGGCATTGCGGCTCCTTTCGAGCTTTGGAACTGGGCTGACGAGGTCGGTGCCCCGGAGGGCGCGATGGAGGTCTGGCGCGGGTTCGACCTGCAGGCCGAAGTTGCGGCCCGTGTCTCGCATCCGGTCTATCTGCAAAACGACGCGACCAGCGCCTGCGGAGCGGAGCTCGTCTTCGGCGTCGGCCCGTCCTATCCCGATTTCGTCTATCTTTTCATCGGCTCTTTCATCGGCGGCGGCATCGTCCTCAACTCGGCGATCTTCTCCGGCCGCACGGGCACCGCAGGCGCGATCGGCCCTCTCCCGGTCCGCGGCAAGAATGGTGAAAACCGTCAGCTTCTCGATATCGCCTCGATCTTCGTGCTTGAAAACATGCTGCGCGAGAAGGGCATCGACCCTCAGCCGCTCTGGTATTCCGCCAACGACTGGGTGGATTTCGGCGAACCGATGGAAACCTGGATCCAGGATACGGCGAAAGCGCTGGCGCAGGCGATCGTCGCTGCAGCCTCGATCATTGATTTCAGCGCCGCCGTCATCGACGGCGGCTTCCCCGGCTGGGTGCGCAAGCGTATCGTGCATGCGACCATCCAGGAAGCGGCGAAGCTTGACCTGCAGGGCGTCGTCATGCCGGAGATTATCGAAGGCGCGGTCGGGGCCCAGGCACGCGCCATCGGCGGAGCGAGCCTGCCGATTTTCGCCCGCTATCTGACCGATCAGAATGTACTCTTCAAGGAGATCGAGAATGCTGAAGGGGCTTGATCCTCTCTTGAGTCCGCAATTGCTTGCGACGCTACGAGAGATGGGCCACGGCGACGAAATCGCCATCGTCGACGGCAATTATCCGGGTGTCGAGCATGCGCGCCGGCTGATCCGCCTCGACGGCCACGCTATCGTGCCTGTACTCGACGCCGTTCTCAGCGTCCTGCCGATCGACGACTTCGTGCCGGAAGCGATCTTCCGATCGACGGTGAAATCCGAGCGCGACAAGCTCGACCCCGTGCACGAGGAGATGATCGATTGCTGTGCCAAGCACGAGCCACATCGCCAAGTGACGCCACTCGTCGGCCAGGATTTCTATAATCGCGTACGTGCCGCCCACGCCGTCATCCAGACGAGCGAGCCGCGCCTCTACGCCAACATTATCCTGCGCAAGGGGGTCATCTATCCGAAAGCCCCCGGCGAGGACGTCAAGACGACGGCAGAGCCTTTCGACTACTAGAGCGGCTCAGCTTTTCACGGAATCACGGAACCGCTCTATCTCTTTGTTTTCACGCAATTCCGGACGGAAAACCGCTGCGTACTTTTCCTGGAATTGCTAACGCTCAAATCTCGCCCGCCTGCGGTCCCCAGACGTCCGTCAGAGCAAAACCGCCAGGATGCGGATCGAAGGGGTCGAGCGCCACCTGCGACAGGCCGAAGGTGAAGCCGCGGCCGGTGATCGTCGGAATGATCGCAGGGCGGCCCGCGACTTCGGTGACCGCCTGCAGGCCGACCTCGAATTCCGAGCCGATGATCGAACGCGACTTGAAGACGTCGCCGACCTTGGCGGTGCCGCGGGCATAACGCGTGGCGAGGTTGGCGGAATTGCCGGTGCCGCAGGGCGAGCGGTCGGCGCGGCCGGGCCACATGGTCGTGCAGGTGCGTACCGTGCCGTCTGCTTCGAGATCGCGGAACATCACATAGGCAACGCCCGAGATGGCCGGGATTTCCGGATGCACGACCGGCACGGCACGGTTGATGAGGTCTTTCAGGATCATGCCGGCCTGGACAAGGGCCGCGGCATTGGCCTTCTCGATCGTCAGGTTGATCTGACCGACATCGACAAGCGCATAGAAGATGCCGCCATAGCATATATCGACCTTGATCGTGCCCCAATGCGGCGTCTCGACCGGCACGTCGAGTTCATGCACGAAGGAGGGCACCATGGTGAGCTTCACCTTTTCACAGCGTCCGTCGCGGCAGGTCGCGACCGCCTTGACGAGACCGGCAGCCGTTTCCAGCGTGACGACGGTTTCCGGCTCCTGCATTTCGACGATTCCGGATTCGAGCAGCGCTGTGGTCACGCAGATCGAGTTCGAACCGGAACTCGCATGCGCCTGATCCGGTTGCAGGATGATGAAGGCAGCATCTGCATCGGGGTGCTTCGGCGGCAGCAGCAGGTTGACGGAGCCGATCGGGGCGCCGCGCGGCTCCAGGCAGAGGAAGCGGCGAAGCTCCTGCCCCTTCGGATCGCTGTTCAGCCAGGCAAGCTGCGCGGCGACTGTCTCGCCAGGGATCTTCGGCACGCCGCCGATCGCGACCTTGCCAATTTCGCCTTCCGCATGGACATCCAGAAGCTGGATCGTGCGCTTCCATCTCATCGTTCAAACTCCAAAATCAAACGTGGCGCGTGATGCCGCCATCGACGCGGATATTCTGGCCGGTGATGTAGCCGGCGCCGTCAGAGAGCAGGAAGGCCGCAGTCTTGGCGATTTCTTCCATGTGGCCGATACGCTTCATCGGGATCTTCTCGGCAGTTTCCGGCTTGTGGTTGAGGCTGTCGATATAGCCGGGAAGGATGCAGTTCATGCGGATGTTGTCAGCCGCATAGCGATCCGAATAGAGCTTGGTAAACGCGCCCGCTGCTGCGCGGTAGGTACAGGAAACAGGAAAGATCAGCGACGGCTCGTAGGCGGCGAAAGTCGTGATGTTGACGAAGGCGCCCTTGCCTTGCTTCAGCATCACCGGTGTCACGAGCCGCGCCATGCGCACCAGCGAAAGCACCATCATGTCTGAACCGAGGGTCCAATTCTCGTCGGTGATGTCCAGGAGGTCGCCCTTGGGCGGATGGCCGGTGTGGTTCACCACCGCATCGATGCGGCCATAGGTCCTCATTGTCAGGTCGAAGATCGCCTGAATGTCCTCTGCCTTTTCCGCGACGCCGCGGGAGGCGACGCCGCCGAGCTCCGCCGCCAGCTTTTCGCAGCTTTCGGAAGGCGACATCAGTGCCAGGCGGTAGCCTTGTGCGGCGAGCTCGCGGGCGATTGCCTCGCCCATGCCCCGGCCGCCACCGGTAATCAGCGCTACGGGTTTCGCATTATCCGGCATCGGTTTCCTCCTAGTATCGATCAATGCGGAAAGGGGTCATGCCGACCGCAGGCTCGGCCCCTGTCACCATATCGGCGATCAACCGCGCTGTCGTTGCCGAAAGCGTCAGGCCGAGATGACCGTGGCCGGTCGCATACCAGACGCCAGGCACCTTCGATGAAGGCGAGATAATCGGAATCGTGTCCGGCAACGCGGGGCGGTGGCCCATCCACTCGGACGCCTCTTCGATTTTCAAACCCGGCAGCGCGCGCTGTGCATGCCGTACCAGCACGCGCGCCCGGCGGAAATCCGGTGGTGCTGCAAGACCCGCAAGTTCGACATTCCCGCCGACGCGAATGCCTCCTGCCGTCGGCGTTACCATGAAGGCACGATGCGGCCAGATGACCGCATAACGCATGGAGATGCCGGGTTTCATGACCTGCGTATGATAGCCGCGCTCAGTTTCGAGCGGGATCGGCTCGCCGAGCCTTTCGGCAAGCGCGCGTGTATGCACCCCAGCTGCCAGCACGACAGAGTTTACCTCAATGGCCCTACCATCCTCGAGCAACACGACTGCAGCCCCACCCGGCTTGCGTTCGATGTTGCGCACCGCGCCGGAGACGAAGCGCGTGCCTGCCGCCTGGGCGGCATCCGCCAATTTGACAACCAACTGGTACGGATCGCGGATGGATTTGTTGTCTGGCAAAAGCACGGCCTTTGCGATCGAAGGCGAAAGTTCCGGCTCGTAGTGCCGGATCGCGCCGCCGTTCAGCACCTCGAAATCGAAGCCGTAGCGCTGCATTATCTCGATATGACCGCGATCGGCGGCAAATTCGGCCTCGGTCTCATAGATCGCGAGGCAGCCCTCCTCCGTCATCAGCTCCGGCGCGCCGATCGCAGAAAGCATGGCGCGGAAATCGCCAAGTGCCTGGCGAGTCAGGCTCATGCCTGCATCTTCGATCTCGCGAAGGCGGGATGGACGTCCGGCCGCAATGAAGCGTAGGAACCAAGGCAGCATTTTCGGCGCGTAGGATGGACGCAGCCAGACCGGCCCCTCGGGGTCCATCAGCCAGCCTGGAATTCTCTTCCACGTCGCCGGGCCGGAGCCCGCGGCGAAGTCAAGCGCAATACTGGCCATGTTGCCGTAGGAGGTGCCGCGGCCGGGCTCGCCTTTATCGATCAATGTCACCTGGAAGCCGCGCCGCTGCAGTTCGAAAGCGATCGAAGCGCCGATCACGCCCGCACCGACAACGGCCACGGTCGGCCTGATTTCATTGCTCATGTCATCATCCATCAGAGGCAACGGCTTCGGGCCGCGATTTGCCTCTGTGATATATCAGAACTGCACGAATGCCTATGGGAAATTTTATTGCGTCGGCAAGCCGGCGCCGACCGTATCTCCGACCGAGCCCGCGGTATTTTCCATGGACTGGCCGAGGCGTTTCAGCTGGGCATTGTAGTTACGTCGCGTGCGCCGATCAAAGATCGCAATCGGCGTGCTGACGGCGACGCTCGTCGCACTTCCGACGGTTTGTGCCGCGCCGATCGCGACAGCGCCAACCGCCTCCCCGAGGCCCACCCGCGAATCGGTAATCGTCTGGCCGGCAATCAGCCGGTCGCCGATCAGTTTCACGACCTCCGGGCTTTCAGCGAATTTGCCATGGTTCAGCCTGTCGCCGCCCTTGAGCTTGGTGAGATCGAGGACAGTGATACCCGCCGCCTCGAGCTTGCTGCGATAAGGCTCCACGGAAGGATCAATCTGGCCAAGGCGATCGACGTTGCCGGAAATGCGGCGTGACAGCGCAAGAGCCCGGTCGTCCTGCGAAACGAAGATGGTGAAGTGGGGCCGCTCCTTGCCAAGGCTGGCGAACTGGCGGCCGAAGACGTCGACATCGAGATCAGGCGAGGCAAGGATGACGTTGTTGATCTTGCTTGCAACATGCCCGTCGCGGATCGCCATCTGGCGCAGCGCCTCGACCGTCAGCCAGGTGCCCATCGAATGGGCCATGATGGTGATATCGCCGACCGCAGGATTTTGGGCAGCGCGGTGCAGCAGCTCTTCCAGCGCGTCGCGGGAATAGTTGGTGCTTTCCTTGTCGTAATTATAGTCGAAGATGCTGCCGCGTGATGGCCAGGTGAAGACGACCGGGGCGACGTCCGCGTGCGAATCGTGAACGATCTGCGCGAAGCGGTAGACCGAATCTTCGTAGAGATTGTTGAAGCCGTGGACGAAGATCAGCACACGGCGGCTCTTCGGCATATGGTTCTTCAGCCAGACCTCGCCGGGCTTTTCGCCTTCCAACGGATCGACCGACACGGTAACAAAATCACGAAGCGGATCTGCCGGCAGGCGCTTCGGCCATTGCACCTGACCGATCTTGCGGTTGGCATCCGGCGGGATAGACACCTCGACGGCATTTAGCATCAGGCCGGAGCCACGCTCGCCGGAAAAGAGAACGGCCGGATCTTTGTCCGGTGCGCGGGTGGTTGCGACGAGAAGATCGACTTCGGACGTGCCGGGCTGCGCTGATCCGACCGGCGTCATCACGCCGATATGCCGCCCACCGCAGGCTGACAACAAGAAGGTGGCGAGCGTTACGCTCACAAGCGTCTTCCGCATCGCCGCCAATCCATCAAACATCGCCTACCCTAAACATCGGCGCCTGACCGGACGCGCTGGATGGCGGCCTAATAACCAGCGGGCGCAATGGGAGTCAAATAAGGCAGCCGCCTGCGGACGATAGCTTCGCGGATTGGAATTGGTGTTTGGAGGTTGAAATAGAAAAGAGCCCGGCGCGGGAGGAGGTGCACCGGGCTCTTGATCCTGACTGGTTAACTGGGAGGAGGAGTGTTACCAGTCGAAGTAAGGAGCGCTGGGAGGAGGAGTGCGCTGCTTACGAGGCTATGAATACCCAATTAATTTCATCGGGAATAGAGATATTACCGCAACGCAGCAATGCACTTTTCGCATGGCTTAACGGAGCAATATTGCAAAGCCGCCTCATTTTGCAGCAATTTTGGATCGGGGGTTAAATTATTGCGCAAAATATGACCGCATAAAGTCGATGTCTTCCCGGTCTGCCAATCACCCCGCGGTTTCGAGATGAGATAAAATAGAATCGGCCGCGGAAAGCCGCGGCCGATTCAAATTGGCGGAGCAGATCAGGCAGCCTTGAAGAGCTTCTTGCCTTCGCCGTCGAGCGCCTTGAACTCTTCGTCGGACAAGGCGATATCCACGGCAGCGACGTTCTCTTCCAGATGCTTCACCTTGGAAGTGCCGGGGATAGGCAGCATCACGGGGCTGCGCTTCAGCACCCAGGCCAACGCGATCTGGCTTGGCGCTGCATTGTGCTTCTTTGCGATCGTATCGAGTAGCGATCCCGGCTTTGCGAGATCCCCCGCAGCCAGCGGATACCAAGGGATGAAGCCGATTTTGTGTTTTTCGCAGTAGTCCAGCACATCTTCACTGGTGCGGTCGACGAGGTTGTAACGGTTCTGCACGGTGGCGACCTTGAAGTGCTTCGAAGCCGCCTCGATATCGGCAACCGAGACTTCGCTGAGACCGGCATGCCGGATGATCTTTGCATCGAGCAGCGACTTGACCGTGTCGAACTGTTCCTTTGCCGGCACTTTCGGATCAATGCGGTGAAGTTGCCAGAGATCGATCTGCTCGACGCCGAGATTGCGAAGGCTCTTGTGCGCCTGCTGGATCAGATATTCCGGACGGCCGAGCGGCAGCCAGATGTCGGGGCCATGCCGTGTGAGCCCGCCCTTGGTGGCGACAATCATTTTGCTATAAGGATGAAGCGCTTCCCGGATCAGTAGCTCGGAAACATCCGGGCCATAGGAATCGGCCGTATCGATGAAGTTGACGCCAAGTTCCGGCAGGCGCTTCAGCGTACGGATGGATTCGTCGTGGTCTGCCGGATCACCCCAGATGCCTTCGCCGGTGATGCGCATTGCGCCGAAGCCGAGGCGATTGACCTCGATATCACCGTCGATCTTGAAGGTGCCGGATTTTGCTGCGTTCAAGGCGGGCATGGTCTTTCCTCTCGTTGATCAAAAAGCTCAAAGTCGGTGGAGCTTGACGTTGATGGTGCGGCCTCTGCGACGCCTGCGTACATAGGGCATCATGGCTTGCATGACAGTAACGAGGCCGAAGACATTTGCCCTCAAACCACCATGGGCCGCAAACGGAAGGCGCCAATCTCTAAAGCCGGGTTTTTGCCGTCTCGCCGAATTCCGACAGGACCGCCCACAGATCGGCAAAAATGCTCCTGGCGAAAGCTTCGAGCGGCGCCCCTGGTGAGCGTTCCTGCCAGAGTTCGCCGCCCACGCGCAATGCGCCAATGACGATTGCCGAGAGAAGCCGCATGCGAATACGCGCTTCCTTGCTGTCGCCGGCTCTTAGCGCCAATGCTTCCGTCAATTTCAGCTCGAGTTTCGCATATTTCAGCTGATCACGCGCCTTTAGTGCCGGTGTGCAGCGGACGAGTTCGCCCACGGCAAGACCGCGTTCATCGGCGGAAGCGACGATGGTTTCTATGAGCGCTTCCTCCACGGTCTTCAGTCGCGGCTCGCCCTTCGGCCTCGCGAGGATGGCCGCCATCAGCCGATCGGCAAAGGAATCCTGCCATGCGAAGACGACCTCCTCTTTCGAAGGGAAATAATCGAAAAAGCTGCGCTTGGAGACATCGGCGGCTTCGGTAATGTCCTCGATCGTCGTTGCGTCGAAGCCTCTCTCGAGGAACAGCGTCATTGCCGCCTGCTCGATACGCTCACGCGTCTCCCGCCGCTTGCGCTCACGCCGGCCTTCCGCCGCGCCGCTTTGTTTCAATTCAACCATCTGCGTCCGATTGTGTCAGCCGCGGGTCTCTCCCGGAACGGCGGCCGTGCCCGTCTCCGCTTCCCTGGTACGGTATTTGAAACGATCCCGCGAGAGCTCAAGCGGCTTACGGCGTGAAATTTTATAGACTGCGGCGGGTGGCAAGTTGCGCACAGTACCACCGAGGTGCGTTGCCTTGAGCCCCAATCTGTCGAGGATCGGGCGCGGCACCGGGCAGCGAGGCCCGTAGGTGAACTGATAAAACGCACCGCCAGGCCGCATATACGCAAAGGCACTGACGAGAATGGCTGTGATTTTGCGCGGCGACATGGAAAGCAGCGGCAAACCGCTGATGACCGCAGTGACCGGCTCGCCTTCGAAGATACCGGCCTGGCCGAGATGGGCGGCATCCATCTGCAGAACACGCGCGCCCGGAAAGCGCGACCTCAGGCTGCTGACGAACTCGGGGCCATATTCGATCAGCGTCAAGTCCTGTTCTCTTGTGCCGCGTTCGAGCAACGCCCGCGTGAAAACACCGGTGCCGGGTCCGAGCTCGATAATCGGTCCGTCAAGCGCGGCAATCTCCTGCGTCATAAGCTTCGCCAGCGAAGTGCCGGACGGAGCGATCGCCGCCACGCGGAGGGGGTTGCTGATCCATGAGCGGAAAAAATGCAGGTAATCCGAGTGTCCAATGCCTGCAACCATCTTGATTGGCCCACCTGACTGAAATGCCGCTTGAGTATCCGCACGACCATCGCTTCGAGAATGGCAATTCCAAGGCATTCTCATGCAGCTTGCGGCACTTCCATCGATTTCGTTCGGCCTCATCTCACAAATCCTTTATCTGTTGCAATTTTATATCTATTGCATTTTTGCAGTTAATGCAATATTTGTTTGCAATCTGCTACAGGGATCGAAACATATGTGGACCGCGAAAGACATGCCGCAACAGACCGGAAAAAAGGTCATTGTTACAGGCGGAGCGTCCGGCATCGGCTTCCAGGTTGCCCGGGCAATGGCGCTGAAGGGCGCAGATGTGCTGATCACGGGACGGGATAAAGACAAGGGTATCGCCGCGGTCGCCGAGCTGCGCAGACTCGTGCCGCAGGCCAGCTTTTCTTTCGGCCTTCTCGACCTCGGCAATGTGGCTTCAATCGCCCGCTTCGCAGAAGCCGTGCTCGAAAGCGGAGCGCCTCTCGATCATCTCTTCAATGTCGCCGGCGTCATGATGATCCCCAAACGCACGCTCACGGCGGACGGCTTCGAGATGCATATGGGCACAAATTTCCTCGGTCATTTCGCGCTGACCGGCCGGCTTTTTCCGGCGATCGAGGCAGCGTCCGGCCGCGTCGTCACCGTCAGCGCCCGCGCGGCCAGCTGGTATCCTCTCGACATCAACGACTTGCAATCGCAAGGAGATTACCGGCCGATGCGCGCCTATGCGTTGTCGAAGCTCGCCGATATTCTGTTTGCCCTCGAACTCAACAAGCGCGCCGCCGCAACGGGCGTGGCCAGCCTCGCCGTGGACCCCGGAACAGCCAAAACGGCCTTGCAGCGCCACACCTCGCCGGTCCTGCGCCGGGCGGCGGAGATTTTGATAAGCCTGATCGGCTACCCGCTCGATCGCGTCGCCGACACGGTGGCCTTCGCGGCAACGATGGCGAAGGCAGGCGCCTACATCGGGCCGACCAGAATCATCCAGTCCCGCGGATCGCCGGGCGCAATCGCCGTCCCGAAACAAGCCAACGACGAACAGCTGCGACGACAGCTCTGGCAGGCAGCCGAGAGCCTGACGTCCGTACGGTACGCATTCAAACAAGAGAGCACATCATGACGGGCGTGAGCCTCGACAAGATCATCGACGCCCAAGATCTAGCCCCCCTTATTGAGGGTAAACGGCCCGATAACCCTCGGACGAGGCACAGGTGATGTATTTCCTGTGCGCCGCGCTGCGCGCCAGCGCATCTGCCTCGGCGGCGTCATAGTGACCGGTGATCTGCGCGTTCAGCCTGTATTGCTGCATCGCCTCGCGGTACATCGCATTGCCTTCACCGTTGCACATGAGGTTCGCAAGGAATGGCGGATTGACCGGGCTGCCGACAGGATAAAGAACCGGCTGGCTGGGGTCCTGGACGCACCCGGCAAGAATGGCTGCGGCTGCCGCCATTGAAATCGCAATCCCCATCCTCGCTTTCATGCATTTCTCTCCTGCGCAAGCTGCTTTCGACCCCGGCACAGAATAGGTACCGCTTCAAGATTGCGCGAAGCTAAGCATGCGATGACGGAGTGCAGAAAAACGAATGGCACGACAACAGAATGAAACGGGGAAATGGTCCTCAACAGCGGTGACAATTTCCCGCATCAATTTCATTGTCGCGTGCCGCCTGGACAGGCGGACATGGGATGTCTCCGTATGAACAATAGACGCAACAGTCGCCCACTTTCGGCCTCAGCACAGCGCCGCATCCTTTGCAGTCATAGAAATACTGGCAGGCGTCGGTGGGCATGGCCTCCAAGGCCCGATGGCCGCATTCCGGGCAGGTGATTGTCGACCGGTGGAAAATTGTCATGATGGCCCGGTTTCGCTCATAACAGATGCCGGATAACCTGCGTTCGTCGATGAAGCAGCAATTGCCTCGGTCGTGGTGAGGGCAGGATCAAATGCGACCGTCGCTGTTTTCGTTTGGAGGTCTATATCAACCGAGCCGACGCCTTTGACGGCCTGCATCGCCGCTTGCACAGTTATCGGGCAAAGGGCGCAGGTCATGTTGTCTATGGCAAAGGTCGCTGTTTGCATGGCCACACCTTTGGTGGCGAGCGGCTGCGCAAGTAGCACCACCGGGGTGGCGGCCTCGATTGCAATCGCACCTATAGTGACTGCCATGGCCTTAAAGAAGAAGGATCGTTTCATCCCTGAGGGTTCTCCTAGTAGAAAATGGGCGCCCACCAGTCGACGGTCAGGGCGAGAACGACCAGCCCGGTCGCGAGCCAAAGCGTGGTCTTGACGACCAACGACGATGCGGATCGTGCGCAATAGGCGCCTTCGGCACAAACAACAACCTTGCTTGAGAAATAAACCTGCCTGAAGCCGAAACCGATGAAGCCGAGCGCGATAGCGGCGAATAGGGGCTTATAGGGTTCGAGTGCCGTCAGATTGCCGATCCACGCTCCGGAAATGCCGAGCATCAACAGAACCAGCGGCCCAACACAACACGTCGAAGCCAGAACCGCGCCGATCAAGCCTCCGGCGGCCAACCACCCTTTGCCGCGATTCGCGGTATACGGCGGTACCTCAATAGAGACAGTTCCAGTTTCCATGTCACGCATGCGATCCCGACATCGAAACATCTATGAATCGAAGCTACAGTCTGTAGGATCTACAGACTCAAGGGAGACTTTGCGCATGAGCGATCACAAGTCCGAGAAGGGATTGCAGCGCGCGGACCTGGCACGGCGATCCGGCTGCAATCTCGAAACCATCCGCTACTACGAGAAAATCGGCATGATGCCAGACCCGCGGCCAAGCAGGACGGGATACCGGTTCTACGAGGAAGGGCACGTACAGCGCCTGCGCTTTATTCTCCGCGCCCGGGAACTCGGCTTTTCGATCGACGGCATTCGCGGACTTCTGAATTTGGTCGATGGCGGCACTCAAACCTGCACCGAAGTGAAGGAACGGACGGAAAGGCACTTGGCCGACATCCGCACCAAAATCGCAGACCTCAAGAGAATTGAGAGAGTTCTCGCCGAGACTTCGGCCAAGTGCAGCGGAGCGGCTGTTCCGCAGTGTCCCATGCTGGATGTGCTGACCATGTAGATCTCGCTCATTTGTATCGGTGGCGGTCACAGCACAGTCTCCCATGACAGGGGCCAGACATCCGGTCAACCGAACAGGGCCACCACTCGCATTTGTGGCTGTCCATTTGTCGTTGACTTCACAAGTGATGAGAGGAAAATGTTTCGCATGCGTCCACCCCACAGCACAAAGGGGCTCACGATGACGATCGCAAGGAAACTTCAGGACTATATCGACGGCGTCGGAATCGCCTATGACACCGTCCCGCATCACCGGACGGCAACCACCAGCCAGACGGCTCAGGCAGCCCATGTTCCCGGCAGCCGCCTCGCCAAATCCGTGCTCATTCACGACGAAACGGGCTATACACTGGCGGTTGTTCCGAGCACGCACCAGGTCGAGCTTTCGCTGCTACAAAGCGTCATGAATAAGCGCCTCGGGCTTGCGTCGGAGGATGAGATCAGCTCGCTTTTCGCCGATTGCGAAGTTGGCGCGGTCCCTCCTGTAGGATCGGCCTACAACGTCCGCATGCTCCTCGATGAGAGCCTCAACGACGCGGCTGACGTCTATTTCGAAGGTGGCGATCACCGGACGCTGGTCCATATGAGCGGACCGAATTTCCGCAACCTGATGAAGGATGCGCAGGTTGCCCGCTTCAGCCGCCCGTCATGAATATGGGATCCGAGACCACGATCATCCCTGAAAGGAAATGGCACACCAGACGAGATGAAACTGCTAACTCGTATGTGATTGTTATCGCTTTCTATTTCTGAGCGGCAGGTCTGCGTTGCGCAATCTCCGAATCCTGCCGAAAGACACCGCAAGATCGCAAGCCCCGACATAGCTCCATAGCTCCGCAGAACTCTCGCAACTTTGCAAGTTTAGCGAACATGGTTGTGGCTTAAGTCGCACGGGTTCTTGTGAACGATATGCATGCCGTTGTTCTAACGTAGCTTTTCATATCACAAGGGATCTCCATCATGTCGGATAATCTTAAGGAAGGCCTCGATCGCCGTGATTTCATAATCGCATCCATTGCCACGGTCGGCGCGTCGGCTGCCCTCGCCGTCAGTGCGGCAGGTGCGAACGCGCAGGACAATACTGGGTCCGCCGCCAACTCGACGTCACAGAAGACAGTCTACGTTGGCGATGTCATCGAAGGGAAGAAAGTCGTCAGCGCCCTTGACGTCAACGACCTGGAGCCCGGCAAGAAGCACCTCTTGTATTTTCAGGGCGTTGAGATGCCCACCGGACAGCACTGGTATGTGTCAGTGACGGTCGCCAAGGGAGCAAAGCCGGGCAAGCGCGGCGTCCTGGTCAGTGGTGTGCATGGCGACGAAATGAGTTCTATGCATACGGTCCAGACTGTGATGAACCAACTCGATCCGGCGGCGATGTCGGGGACTGTCATGGCGGTCACGGACGTGTCCCGCCCGGCCATCGAGGGCATGCAGCGCAGGTGGCCCAATTCGGGCAGGGGCAGCGATCTGATCGATATGAACCGGGAGTGGCCCGGGAACGAGAACGGCGCCACCGCGGCCAGCCGACACGCCGGGCTAATGTTCAACCGGCTTCTCCGTCCGAACGCCGACTTCGCAATCGACTTCCATACCGGAACGACCGGATTCGAGGTCAGCGCATTCAATATTGCAGAGATGGACGTACCCGAGATCAAGGCAATGGTGGAGCTCTACCCCATCGGCCAGATCTTCGATAACCCTACATATCCCAGTGTCCTGCATAACGCGTTTATCGCCGCGGGCATCCCGTCCTTCTGCCCGGAGATCGGGGCTGCCCGCCACCTGGACCTCGAGATGATCTCGCTGTTCGTGGAAGGCACAATGAACGTCCTCAAGCATCACGGCATCGTTGCCGGGTCGATGGGACGTACAGGCAAGGACGTGAGTGTCTTTGTCGGGAACAGCGCCTTCCCGATTCTTGCCACCGCGGGCGGGCTCGTCGAGCATCTGGTCAAGCTGAACGACAAGGTCGAAGCCGGACAGAAGGTGGCCATTCAGCGCAACAGCTTCGGCGAGGTGGTCGCGGAGTATACAAGCGGCGTGGCTGGAGAGATAACGGGCCAGCGCAGCGACGCAATGTCCGAGCCCGGCAACCCCTTGGTGTTCATCCTTTTCAGCAAGCCGACGCCGGAGGGCGCAGAGGTATATCCCGAGTAAAGAGCCCTGTGAGCGATCTTTGCGTGTCTCGGGAGTCCAGCGTTAGCGACGACCTTGCGAGCACGCCGTGGGCTGGGTGACCGCCTAGCCGGCTAGCTCACGGGCGAGAGACGTGAACGTTCTCGTCGGGTCAAAAGCGTAGGCTTGATACCCATTTTTCGTCTGGAATGGTGAAATGGCGCACCCGAAGAGATTCGAACTCCTGACCCCCAGATTCGTAGTCTGGTGCTCTATCCAGCTGAGCTACGGGTGCGTGTCAAAGCGGCCGTGCCGCTTGCGTGGGCGATCCTCTAAAGCGTCCTTTAGGCGAATGCAATAGCAATTCGAAAAAAATCGCGACTTTGGCTGCGGATGGCTGAGGTGCGGAATTTGCATCACTTTTCTGCATGCAGACGAGAGCGATAGTCGTCCAACGAAACAGGACGATCGGGGATCTCGATGCGGAACTGTGTGCCAGCGGTCGGTTTTTCGACAAGGGCGATCGTGCCGCCATGAGCAAGCACCAGCTCGCGCGCGATTGTGAGGCCCAGGCCCGTGCCGCCGCTGCGGGCGGAGCCGCGGAAGGCTGTGAAGAGGTTCTGGCGGGCCTTCACCGGCATTCCCGGCCCGGTGTCGTCAACAATGATGCTTACGACACTGCCGACGCGCTGTGCCGAAACCGTGATCCGCTTGACTCCATCCATACCCGTTTCGCCAGGCATCATCAGAGCCTGCAGCGCGTTGCGGCACAGATTGTGGATCACGCGGAAGAGCTGCTCGTTGTCTGCATCGACCTCGACGTCAACCGGCATTTGCTCGGAAAACTCCACTCCGCTCTGCGGATCGATCGCCAGCATGTCGCGAACGTCCTGCGTCAGGTCGTAGAGCCTGATCCGCCGGCGGCGCGGCGCCGATTCGCTTGCCTGGCCATAGGAGAGCACTTCATTGGTGTAGCCGACTGCCCGATCGATGGTTCGCAGCAACTTCGGTGCAAAGCTCTTCACCATCGGATCATCGACGCTCACCAGGCGATCCGACATCAGTTGCGCGGAGGCGAGTATGTTGCGCATGTCATGATTGATCTTGGAGACCGCAAGGCCGAGCGCGGCGAGATTCTTCTGCTGCTTTAGCGTCTTCTGCAGCTCCATCTGCATGGACGTCAGATGCCGCCCCGCGACCGCGAGTTCATCGCGCCCACCGTCGCCCACGAAAACATTCTGCGGGTTCTCCGGCTCGGTGGAGAATTTCTGCATGCTGCCGGTCAACTCGCGGATCGGGCGAATGAGGATGCGGTTGATGGCGAAGAAGATCAATGTCGCGGTGAAGAGCGAGATCAGAACGGAGAGATAGAGGACATTGCGTGCATAAGCGAACATCGCCGTGCGCAAGGCCTTGTCCTTCATCACGACTTCAACGCCCGTGCTCGTTTCGCCGACCGGGCCGTAGACGCGGATCATCCGTTTGCCGCCGAAAAGCATCGTATCCAGCGCGTCATCCATGGAACTGAGCAGCGTGGTCTTGGTCAGGTCATATTGCTCGTCGACAGAGGTCGGCATGTCGCTCATCGCAAGGAGGCGGGAGGTACCCTCTTTGCGAAGCACGATCGCCTTCGTTCCGGTTGCTTCGAGCGTCTCCTTCTGCAGCGTATGCGGCAGTTCGACAGGCTGCAAGCCATCGATGACGATGGCCGCCGCCGCCGCCGTGTTCAGCCTGTCCTCCAGCCAGCGAATGCGCATGGTCGCGATCGACGGGAAGAAGATCAGCACTTCAGCGAGCATGATGAACAAGACAGTGAGCCAAAGCAGCTTGCCCGATAGACCGCCGAACCAGCCCACCGGACGGCCGTATGCGCTGTCCGCGGTCTTATCGCTAGTCGAGTTTTCGCCCTGATGTTGCAGCGGCATGGTCTTTTCCGATCGGCGAAGCGCCTGGAACGAGACGCTTATAATAGACGATGGAACTCCGCTTTCAAATCTTCGCGAGCAGCGGCAAGTCGTCACAAAAGAAAACGCCGCACTGAGGCGGCGTTTTCAAGCTAACGGAAGGGTGCCTCAGAACTCTTCCCAGTTCTGCTGGGCAACCGCCGCATTGCCGTTGAAGGCACGCGCGACCGTGTTCATTGCCCGGCGGGCCGGCGAGGCGACCGGGCGGTGTTCTTCGCGGCGTGCAACAGCGACGGACGCTGCGGCAGACGTATTCGACGTCCTGAAGCGCGAGACAAGGCGCACGAGACCGTCTGCTTCCGCCGCCAGCTTGTGCGTCGCTGCGGAGGTCTCCTCGACCATCGCCGCGTTTTGCTGCGTCACCTGATCCATCTGGTTTATGGCGGTATTGACCTCCTTGAGGCCGGTCGACTGTTCCTTGGCCGCGGTTGCGATCGACTGAATGTGATCGTTGATCGCGATGACGCGGCTTTCGATCTCTCCAAGCGCCTCGCCTGTGGCCTGCACCAGCTTCACACCGACATGAACTTCATCGCCGGACTTGGTGATGAGCGCCTTGATGTCCTTGGCGGCCGTCGCCGATCGCTGCGCGAGTTCCCTAACCTCCTGGGCGACGACGGCGAAGCCTTTGCCTGCTTCGCCGGCGCGAGCCGCTTCGACACCGGCGTTCAAGGCCAGCAGGTTGGTCTGGAAGGCGATGTCATCGATCACGTTGATGATCTGGCTAATTTCGCGCGAAGCCTGTTCGATGCGGCCCATGGCGTCGACTGCGTTGCGAACCACGACGCCGGACTTGCCCGCGTTTTCCTTCGCTTCGGAAACCATGACGCTCGCTTCCTGCGCCCGTTCGGTCGAATTGTGCACAACGGCCGTGATCTGGTCGAGAGCGGCGGAGGTCTGCTCGAGGGCGGCCGCCTGCTGTTCCGTGCGCCGGGAGAGATCGTCGCTGGCAACGCGGAGCTCGTTGGTGTTGCCGTTGATCGCCTCGGTCGTCTCGCGGACTTCGCGCATCGTTGCCTGCAGCGTCGCGAAGGTATTGTTGACGTTCTGCTGCAACTCGGCGAATGCGCCCTGGAACTCGCCGCGCATGGTCTGCGTCAGATCGCCATCGGCAAGGCTTGCGATGACGCGGCGGGTTTCGTCGATGCCGGCATCGACGCTTGACAGCAGCGAGTTGATGTTGCCCGCGAACCGATTGAGGTTCTCGTCTTCATAGTCCTTCTCGATGCGGCAGCTGAAATCGCCGGCGGCGGCGGCCGAAACCACGACAGACATGCTGGACTGCAAGTCGTCGCTCTTGGCGCGCATGGCTGCTTCCTGCGCATTCAAGCGCTTGATGGCGAGGCCGTTTTCCTTGAAGACGGCAACGGCGGCAGCCATCTGGCCAATTTCGTCGTTGCGCTCGGCATAGGGCACTTCGGCGTCGAAATTGCCGCTCGCAACTTCGTTGATCGCCGTCGTTACGCGCTTGATGGGACGGCTAAGATGGCTTGCGCCGATGTAGAAGCCCATGCCGAGGCCAGCAGATATGCCGATACCCGTAATGGCGAGCACGAGCCAGAACACCGAGTTGCGGAAAGCTTCGATCTCCGCATCAACCGCCTGCAGTTCGGCCTTGTCGGCCTTTACGATAGCATCAATGTCGGCCTGAAAGGCCTTTCTGTTCGCGCGGTTTGCTTCATTGTTGCCCTGAGCGTTCGCGGCGTCTGGGCTGACCTCGGTGCCGAGACGAGCCGTTTCCGAGCGGAAGGTACGGAATTCCTTGGCGCGAGCGACGAGATTTGCAAAGCTTTCCCTCTGGTCCCCCGGAACCAGTGGCGCCCATGTGGTGATGACATTGTCGATCTCATCGAGATCCGCCATCAGACCTTTGGCGAAGGCGCCGGCATCCTTGGTGTCTTTCGCCACGTAGATCCCGCGCGATTCCATAACCGTTGCGGTCACGAAGCGGTTCAGCCGCTCACCGGCATAGGCACGCTGCGAGGCGCTTTTAAAAGCAGTGAATTTGTTGCTGTATTCATTCATCGCAAGGAGGGCGGTTGCGCCGATGATGATTGCAACTCCTGCCATAATGGTAACGAGTAAATTGATCTTGCCGCGGATATTCAACGCAATGCCCCTCCTGAGCCTGATGAGAGTCTGGAAAGCAGATTCCCAGCCGAGACAAGAGGATCGACTAAATTTCTTAACGCTAGATTTCGAATACTATTGTTTAGAGCTACGAAAAATTATCCATTCTTTTGAGGATACGAGCGAGCCGTTCCTCGAAAAATTGCATGGGCTTGCGGGAAAAATACTTAAGATCGATGATCGCGGAGAACAAACGCGCGAAATGCAACCTTCCGCTGCGTTCTGCCCAATCGTTAATATCAGAGTGCGATTTTTTGCAGGGAGCCAAGTAGCTGACAGGTGAGTTACCTGGCTATAATTGACTTCTCGGAGCTTCATCCGTATAAGCCGCCGCACGTTCGGTCAAATAGGCCTTCGGCCGCGCCCGTTCGAAAACAACGCTCCTTGCAATATGCAAACTCAAGAAGGGCCGCACTCCGCGGTGTTTAAATAAATGAAGCGTACTTACCAACCATCCAAGCTTGTCCGCAAGCGCCGCCACGGCTTCCGTGCGCGCATGGCTACCAAGGGCGGCCGCAAGGTCATCACGGCTCGCCGCGCCCAGGGCCGCAAGCGCCTTTCGGCTTAAGGCCGAGTTGCCCGATAAGAGATGGCGGGCGAATTGACGACCACTAAGAAAAACACTGTAGGGCGGCTGAAAAGCCGCCCACAGTTTCTTGCTGTTCGCAATGGCGAAAAACGCAAGGGCGGCCTCTTCCTGCTCGAGGTTCTCGACCGAAGAGAAGCCGACACCGAAGCCCGCGTCGGCTTCACCGTCACCAAAAAACATGGAAACGCGGTCGAACGGAACCGCATGCGCCGCCGTCTCAAAGAAGCGGTGCGGCTTCATGCGGGGTTTGCAATGCAGCCCGGACACGACTATGTCATTGTCGCGCGACGAGACTGCCTGACGGCGTCCTTCAAGGAATTGAGCGCGGAGATTAAAACGCGCGTCGAAAGCAAGCCGAAACACAAGCGGCAGAATGACGGCCGCGCCAGGAACCTATGATGCAAAACAACCGCAATTATTTCATTGCGATCGCTCTTTCGGTGCTGATCGTTCTCGGCTGGCAGTTTCTTTACATGAATCCGCGCATCGAAGCTCAGCGCAAGGCGCAGGAAGCTCAGAAGGCGCAGCAGACCACAGAGCAGACGCAAAAGCCAGCCGCAGGCGCTCAGCCCGTCCAGACGAACGGCGCCGCCCCGACCGGGCAGGCAGCAGCGACGGCCTCGCTCGCAGACGCACTTGCCAAGAACCCGCGCGTTACGATCGACACTGCAGCACTTGCAGGTTCGATCAACCTCGTCGGCGCCCGGCTCGATGACCTCAAGCTCAAGGGCTATCACGAGACGGTCGACAAGAGCAGCCCGATCATCAGCCTGTTCAGCCCGTCTGAAACCAAGGACGGCTACTTCGCAGAACTCGGCTATATCGGCGACGATGCCACTGGCAGCGTTCCAGGCCCATCGACTGTCTGGACGGCCCCGGAAGGTGCAAAGCTGACGGAGAAGACGCCGGTCACGCTGACCTACACCAATGACAAGGGCATAACCTTCGCGCGCACGATCTCGGTCGACGAGCACTATATGTTCACCGTCACCGACAAGATCACCAATGCCGGCCAGGCGCCCGCTGCTCTGTCGTCCTATGGCCGCGTCACGCGCTACAACAAGCCGGCAGTCGCTTCGACCTACGTTCTGCACGAAGGCTTCATCGGCGTGATCGGCGACAGCCTGATCGAGAGCAAGTACGCTTCGGTCGAGAAGGAAGCCGTGACGCCTGAAACGGCAACCGGCGGCTGGCTCGGCATCACCGACAAGTACTGGGCCGCGACGATCATCCCACCGCAGCAAACACCCTACGATGCGCGTTTCACGCACTTCACCGATGGCCAGCCGCGCTTCCAGGCCGATTACAAGCAGAACGCGGTGACGGTTGCGCCGGGCCAGTCGCTGGAGCTCAAGAATCTCGTCTTTGCGGGCGCCAAGGAGGTTCCGGTTATCGATGGCTATGAAGCCAAGTACGAGATCCCGCGCTTCGACCGCCTGATCGACTGGGGCTGGTTCTATTTCATCACCAAGCCGATGTTCAAACTGATGGACTTCTTCTTCCGCTACTTCGGCAATTTCGGCGTCGCGATCCTGCTGACGACCATCGTCGTCAAGGCACTCTTCTTCCCGCTCGCGAGCAAGCAGTATGCTTCAATGGCGAACATGAAGCGCATGCAGCCGAAAATGGAAGAGCTCAAGGCCAAGTTCGGTGACGACCGGATGGGCCTGCAGCAGGCAACGATGCAGCTCTACAAGGAAGAGAAGATCAATCCGATCGCCGGCTGCTGGCCGATCGCGCTGCAGATCCCGATCTTCTTCTCGCTCTACAAGGTGATCTACATCACCATCGAAATGCGCCATGCACCGTTCTTCGGCTGGATCAGGGACCTTTCAGCCCCGGACCCAACCACGATCGTCAACCTGTTCGGCCTACTTCCCTTCGACGCGCCCACCTTCCTGCATCTCGGCGTATGGCCGCTGATCATGGGTGTGACGATGTTCGTGCAGATGCGTATGAATCCGACGCCGCCCGATCCCACGCAGGCCATGATCTTCACCTGGATGCCGCTGGTCTTCACCTTCATGCTGGCAAGCTTCCCGGCCGGTCTCGTCATCTACTGGGCCTGGAACAACACGCTTTCGGTCATCCAGCAGTCAGTCATCATGAAGCGGCACGGCGTGAAGATCGAGCTCTTCGACAATCTGAAAGGCCTCTTCAGGCGAAAACCGGCTCCATCGAAATGAGTAAAAGCCCCGCTTCGGCGGGGCTTTTTTATTGCCGCCGGTGCTGCCGACGACGGGCATGCCGTTTGCGTCGTTTGCGGCCAGCGCGCTTGGCCGTTAAATTGACCGACAAAGGGAGGGGCGCAACATGGGCGACAAGCTGACGACGACGGCAGTGGCTGCGGGCATTGCGCCAGCGGGCGAGCGTATCGGTGCCGCGCTTGTCTTTGGCTCTGCCTTCTTCTGGAGCTTCGGCGGCGCGATCGCCCGCTTCCTCCATTTGAACGACGGCTGGACGGTCGTCTTCTGGCGGTCGTTCTTCGGCGCCCTCTTCCTGCTTGGCTTCATGCTCGTGCGCGACGGGCCGCGCGGCACGACGCAGCTCTTCAAGGGCATGGGACTTGCTGGCGTTGCAGTCGGCGTCTGTTTTGCCACGGCCTCCACTTCCTTCATCCTCGCACTCGCCTACACGACCGTCGCCAATGTCGTGCTCAGCCAGGCCAGCGTGCCACTGATCGCGGCGCTGATGGCATGGCTGTTCTTCCGCGAGAGGATCGCCGCCCATACCTGGCTCGCCATCGCGGCGGTGCTCGGGGGCGTAGCCATCATGGTCTCGGCATCGCTCGGCGGCAGTATCTCGATGATCGGCGATGCGCTTGCTATCCTGATCGCCTTTGCCTTTGCCACCGCGACCATCATCACCCGCCGCTTCGCCCATGTGCGCATGACGCCCGCCGCCTTTCTCGGCGCCGTTATTGCAGGCGGCACGGCGGCAAGCCAGGCCTCCGGTCTTGCCGTGACAGCAAGCGAACTTGGCATCCTCATCGTCTTCGGTGCGCTCAATTTCGGCCTTGGCCTTGCGTTGTTCGTCACAGGCGCGCGCCTTATTCCCTCGGCACTTGCCGCCCTGCTCGGCACCGCCGAGACCGTGCTCGGCCCGCTGTGGGTCGCCGTTATTCATGGCGAGGTGCCCGGCGCACGGACGGTAGTTGGCGGCGTCATTGTCCTTACCGCCCTGCTCGGCTACCTCGGCGTCGAGCTCTGGCGACAGCGGCGCGCTTGACTTTCGCGGCCAAAACCCCGAAGCCAGAAATATGACCGGACCGACAGCAGCAGACGAAAAACCACTCTTCGGGCGGCCGTGGATCTTCATCCGCGGCGTGCCTTCCATGAAATTCCTGCCGCCGGAAGGACCGCTCGAGGTCGCATTTGCCGGGCGATCGAATGTCGGCAAGTCGTCGCTCATCAACGCGCTCGTCGGGCACAAGGGCTTGGCGCGCACCTCGAACACGCCCGGCCGGACTCAGGAGCTGAACTATTTCGTACCTGAGGGCTACTCCGGCGAAGGCAGCGACCTGCCGCCGATGGCGCTCGTCGACATGCCCGGCTACGGATACGCTCAGGCGCCAAAAGATCAGGTCGATACCTGGACGAAGCTCGTGTTCGATTATCTGCGCGGCCGCGCAACGCTGAAGCGCGTCTATGTCCTGATCGACAGCCGCCACGGCATCAAGAAGAACGACGAGGAGGTTCTGACGCTTCTCGACAAGGCTGCCGTTTCCTACCAGATCGTTTTGACCAAGACCGACAAGATCAAGCCCCCCGCGGTTATCAAACTGCTCGCGGAAACCGCGGAGAAGATCAAGAAGCGTCCGGCAGCCTATCCGTTTGTCGTCGCGACCTCTTCGGAGAAGAGCGACGGGCTGGACGAGTTGCGCCAGACCATTGCCGAAACGGTCGGGATCCCGAACTGGAAATGAAAAGAGGCGCCCGAAAGGACGCCTCTCCGGCTTCTGACTGCAAATAATTACATCTTCGGCAGAAGCACCTTGTCGATCACGTGGATGACGCCGTTCGACTGCTTGACGTCGGCAATCGTCACATGTGCTGTTCCGCCGTTTTCGTCGGTCAGCGTGATCCAGCCCTTGCTTTCCTTGGCCCTCAGCACGCAGCCGCCAATCGTCTTGATGTCGTGTTCGCCGCCATCGTCCTTGATCATCTTCTCGACGGTCTTCGACATCGCGTCAGCAGCGACGACGTGGCAGGTCAGCACTTTGACGAGCTTATTCTTGTTTTCTGGCTTCAGCAGCGCCTCGACCGTGCCCTTCGGCAGGGCCGCGAAGGCTTCGTTCGTCGGAGCGAAAACGGTGAAGGGGCCTTTGCCTTCGAGCGTGCCAACGAGCCCGCCGGCCTTGACCGCCGCAACCAGGGTCGTGTGATCCTTTGAGTTGACAGCATTTTCGATGATGTTCTTGGTTGGATACATGGGAGCGCCGCCCACCATGGGGGTGGCGGCCTGCGCGGTGAAGGCGATTGCAGACATGGCGGCAAGCGCGGTGGTGCGCAAAGCTGATTTCATCATGATCGTTCTCCTTGCGTCCGGTGCCGGTCGTGCGGAATGCCTCGCCCCTCCCGGACATCGAGATGTACGAAACGATCAAGAAAGAGTTTCAGGGAAGACGATGTTGGTTAGCGGCGGTGCGTGGTGCCGCTGGCGATAACCGGTCCAGTCGGTGCTCCAGTCGGCGAACCGCCAAAAGGTTCAAGACTGATAGCAAGCGTTGCGCCCTCGGCGATATCGCCGCGCTGATTAGGGGGAATGGCAAGCTCGCCGTTTTCACCCGGCGGGAAAACTCCGAGCGACTTTGGAGTGCCGCTTCCCGGCACCAACCAGAGCTCCAAGGACTTCTTGTCAGCCCCGCCGGCAGCAACAGGGACGATGCTCAAGAGGCCGCTTTGGTTGTCAAAGGAAGCAAGCAGATTGACCTTGCCGTTGTCGGCGGACGACAATTCGGCAATCAGCGGCGCCGGCCGCTTCGGCGGCTGAACGGTGCCGGAAGCAAAAATAATGGCGCCAACCGCGACGACCAGCGAAGCGAACGTCAACGAGCGCCAAAAGGCAGCGGAATTCCAAAGCCCGCGCGAGAAGGACCGCTCTGATTCGCCGAAGAGCCGCGCCTCGATCTGCTTATACGTTTCGCGGCCCGGACTTGCGGCCACTTCATATTCGTCGGCGAAAGCTGAAAGGTTCGTTTCCCATCGGCTGACAATCGCGGCAAACTGCCGATCCCTGCGCATCCGCTCTTCAACGACCCTGCGATCCTGATAGGAGAGAACACCAAGCACGTACTCGCCGGCGAGCACCTCGTCGCGGGAGCGGCCTCCCTTGCTTTGATCCGGCGTTGTCATCGCTCCATGCACTCTCTCAGTTTCAAAAGGCTGCGTCGCAGCCATGTGCGCATCGTATTCAGGGGAACGCCAAACTGATCGGCCAGCTCCTGGTAGCTCAGCCCTTCAACATAAGCCTTCCTCACCGCTGCCGCCCGATCAGCTTCCAACTCTTCCATGCAGGTGTCAATCCGCCTTCCTTCATCTGATAGGACGGCCTGCTTTTCGGGGTCGAGGCCGGAATCGGGAAGGTCATACTCAGTGTCCAACTCGTCGGCGACTGGCTTTCGCGCCCTCAGGGTGTCGATCGCCTGGTTGCGGGCGATCGACGCAAGCCAGGAAGACGGAGCGCCTTGACCGGCAACGAACCCCTTGGAGCGCTGCCAGACCTTTACATAGACCTCCTGCAATGCTTCCTCGGCTTCCACGCGATCCTGCAAGATACGCAGACATATTGAGAAGAGTTTCGGGCTCGTCTCGTTGTAGAGGTCCCTGAAAGCCTTCCGGTCAGCCATGGCCACGCGAGCAATCAGTTCTCCGATTCCATCGCTCGTCATACCCGCAGTCCATCTACTTTACACTGTTCTAAATAAAGGTGCGCTGTTCAAATTGACAAGGGGATAGCAACTAATACGGAGCGCATTATTCCCTCTGTCAAAAACTTGAGATAAAAGGCCGCGATCCATTCTGCGGGGTATGCCATGAGTCAGTCCGAAAGCGAAACCCAAGCACGCCTTCTCGCACAGGCGCTGCCTTTCATGCAGCGTTACGAGAACAAGACCATCGTCGTAAAATATGGTGGCCATGCCATGGGCAATCCCGAGCTCGGCAAGGCTTTTGCCAGCGATATCGCCCTTTTGAAACAATCCGGCGTGAACCCGATCGTCGTCCACGGCGGCGGTCCGCAGATCGGCGCGATGCTGACGAAGATGGGCATCGAATCCAAGTTCGAGGGCGGCCTTCGGGTGACGGACGCCAAGACGGTTGAAATCGTCGAAATGGTCCTTGCCGGTTCGATCAACAAGGAAATCGTGGCTCTTATCAACCAGACCGGCGAATGGGCGATCGGCCTTTGCGGCAAGGACGGCAACATGGTCTTTGCCGAAAAGGCGCGCAAGGTTGTCAAGGATCCGGATTCCAACATCGAACGCGTGCTCGATCTCGGCTTCGTCGGCGAGGTGGTCGAAGTCGACCGCACCCTCCTCGATCTGCTCGCCCGTTCAGAGATGATCCCGGTGATCGCCCCGGTCGCTCCCGGCCGCGACGGCGCGACCTATAACATCAACGCCGACACCTTCGCTGGCGCCATCGCCGGCGCGCTGCACGCTACACGCCTGCTCTTCCTCACAGACGTGCCGGGCGTGCTCGACAAGCAGGGCAACCTGATCAAGGAGCTGTCCGTCTCCGAAGCGCGTGGGCTGATCGCCGACGGCACGATTTCCGGCGGCATGATTCCGAAGGTGGAAACCTGCATCGAAGCGATCAAGGCGGGCGTCCAGGGCGTCGTCATCCTGAACGGCAAGACCGCCCATTCCGTGCTGCTCGAAATCTTCACCGAGCATGGTGCGGGTACGCTGATCGTGCCTTGAGCCTTTGCTTTACGCAATTCCGGACGGAAAACTGCTTTACACTTTTCCTCGAATTGCTTTAGCTCGCGGCGGCATAGACCGCCGCGGCCGCCTCTTTCAGCTTTTCCATCATCGCCCGATAGGGCCCCGGTCCATAGCTGACGCGGCTGACGCCAAGCCTTGCGAGCGTCCTCACATCCGGCGCGCCCGGTCTCATCATGATGTTGACGGGTAGGGTTGACGCGCCGCAAATCTTCTCGATCAACGCTGGATCAATAAGCCACGGCACGAAGAAGCCACTCGCACCGGCTGCAGCGTAAGCCCTGCCGCGCTCGATTGCTTCGTCCACCAATCCCGCATGCCTCGACTGGTCGCCTTCGCGCAGGAAGAGATCGGTGCGGGCGTTAATGAAGAACGGGATACCCCTTCCCTCAGCCATCTCGCGAATGGCGCGGATGCGGACCGCCTGATTCTCGACCGGATGCAACCCGTTGCCGCCAACCACCTGATCTTCGAAATTGATGCCGACGGCACCGACTTCAATCAGCTTGGCGACGTTGGCGGCGGCTCCCGGGGGCTCGGTCGAGTAGGCGCCTTCAAAATCAACCGAGAGAGGCAGGTCGCAGACGGCGGTGATCGAGCGCACCGTTGCAACAAGGGCTTCCAGCGGGATCTTCTCGCCGTCGGCATAGCCCTGGGCCGCGGCAACCGACCAACTGCCGGTCGCAAGCGCCTTTGCTCCGGCATCCGTCACGGCCTTCGCCGTTCCTGCATCCCAGATGTTGTAGAGGATGACAGGATCGCCCTTCCGGTGCAGCGCCCCGAACGCCTTCGCCTTTTCCGCCTGGTTCATGATGCCTCCTCCATGGCGGGCAGTTGCGCCCGCATCTTCGCTTCGTGTTTCAGGAGCCACTGCTTGCGCCAGAGCCCGCCGCCATAGCCGGTCAGCGAGCCGTCGGCGCCGATCAGCCGGTGGCAGGGAATGACGATCGCGATCTGGTTGGCGCCGTTGGCTCGGCCGACTGCGCGCACGATCTGCGGATTTTCCATGTCGCGGGCGATATCGCCATAGGCGCGCGTCTCGCCCGGCGGGATGCGCATGAGGCGCGACCAGATCTCCCGCTCGAAAGCCGTGCCGAAGCCGAGCGCCAGCGGCGTTTCAAATCCCATCGACCGGCCCTCGAAATAGGCCTTGAGCTCAGCCTCGATCCGGTCGATCGCCGGCGTTCTCCCCGCGGCGACGGTCGAGCGCGTCTTGCGCTGCAGATCCTCAAGCTCCTTCGGCAGCGCCTTGCGGTCGTGGAATTCCAGGAGATGCAGATGCGTGCGGTCGGCGACGGCCACCATCTGTCCGAGCGGCGTGTCGAACCAGTCGGCGAAGAGCAGTTCGCGGTGCTGCGCCATCACCGGTGCCGTGCCGATCATGCGCTGGAAGGCGGCGCGAAAACTGCTGGCGGATTCATACCCGGCCTCCAGCTGGGCATCGATCACACGAGCACCTTCCGCCAGCTGCTTGGCCGCCAGCCCCAGCCGCCGGTAGCGGGCGATGTCGAGGAAGGTCATGCCGAGCGACCGCTTGAAGGCGCGGCGCACCGTCGAGGGGTCGTAGCCGAGGCGGATGAGATCCTCCTCCGTCCACCGCGCCATCGGCTCGCGGTCGAGGGATTTCAAGAGCTCATCGACGATCGGTTCGCGCCCGGCCTGCTCCAGCGGCCTGCAGCGCTGGCACGGCCGGAAGCCGGATTGCATGCAGGTCGCAATCGAATCGTAGAAGATCGTGTTTTCCCGCTTCGGCTTGCGCGCCGGGCAGGTCAGCCGGCAGAAGACGCCGGTCGTCTTGACGCAGGCATAGGCGAGCCCCTCATAATCGGAGCTCCGGGCAATCAGGGCGCCATAAAGCGCATCGTCATCGGGCAGGTCAAACAGCATGGCACCTTTCTAGCACCGCACCGGCACGCCGTCCGCCCGAAAACGGGCGCCGATTTTAATTCGACAATTTCATTGACCGGCCAGCCATGCCATAACGCCATCATGACCAAGATAGATCGTACTCCGACCAAAGCCGATTTTGCGCATGTCAGCGAATGGGTCTTCGACCTCGACAACACGCTTTATCCGCACCACGTCAACCTTTTCGCGCAGATCGACAAGAACATGACGGCCTATGTCTCGGCGCTCCTGCAAATGGAGCATGACGAGGCGCGCAAGCTGCAGAAGCGATATTACCTTGACCACGGGACGACGCTGCAGGGGCTGATGATCCATCACGGGATCGATCCCAACGACTTCCTCGAAAAGGCGCACGCGATCGACTATTCGAGCCTTACGGCGCAGCCTGAACTGGGCGCCGCGATCAAGGCCCTGCCAGGCCGGAAGTTCATCTTCACCAACGGCAGCGTCAAGCATGCCGAGATGGCGGCCGGTGCGCTCGGCATCCTCGAGCATTTCGACGACATCTTCGACATCGTCGCCGCAGAGTTCGTGCCGAAGCCGGCCCAGGAAACCTATGACAAGTTCAAGGCGCTGAAGCGCGTCGAGACCGGCAAAGCGGCGATGTTCGAGGACCTGCCGCGCAACCTCGTGGTTCCGAAGGCGCTCGGTATGAAGACTGTCCTTCTGGTGCCGAACAATCTTGAGGAAACCGTCGTCGAGTGGTGGGAGAAGACGAGCGGAGATGAGGATCACATCGATTTCGTCACCGATGATCTCGCAGCATTTCTCGACAAGATCGCCGGCTAGATTACCAAGATTTCATCCAGAAGACCGATGTTTAATTGGTCAAATTGATGCATCGGCTCTACTTTTCGAACGTGATCCCAGCGAGATTGCGAACCCGAAAGGAAATACGATGTCTCGGAACAAGCTGCTACTGGCCGCACTTTCCTCCGTCATGATCGTCGGTGCTGCAGCCGGCGCCAGTTTTGCGGCGCCCGGCGACAAGGCAAGCCAGCCGCCACGCCAGATGATGGGCGACGGAATGCGCGCCGAGGCAATGCGCGAAATTGCCTTCGTTCGCATGTTGAAACAGTTCGACACCAACAAGGACGGCCAGATTTCCAAGCAGGAAGGCCAGGACGGCATGGAGAAGGTCTTTGCCGCGATCGATACGAACAACGACGGGTCGCTGACGCCGGGCGAGATCCGCAAGTATCATCAAGCCCAGATGAAGGACGGCAAGGCGCCGGATGACCAGATGGGCGCCAACGCTCCGCAAATGGGTGACAACGGCGACCGACCGAAGGTTCAGAAGCGCGCTGACGGTGATCGCGGCCGCGGCGACGGCGATCGGGGCCGCGGCGATCGCCGCCTCGGGATGCGCGAGGGCGGCATGATGATGTTCGCCTCGATGATGCGCCGAGTGGACACGGACGAGAACGGCCAGATTTCCCAACAGGAAGCCGCGGCTGCCTTCGAAGTGTTCTTCACCCGTATGGACCGTAACAAGGACGGCGTCATCTCGATCGATGACATGCCCGATCGGCCATTCCTGTAAGTAATTACTTACGAATATGAGACCCGCCGCCGGCCGCGGCGGGCTTTCTATTCCTGGTGCTCGTAGAAATCCTCGATGATCTTCCAGGCGGCATCCGCGGTATCGGCGAAGCTGATCAGCTTCACGTCATCGGGTGCGATCGTTCCGAATTCCGCAAGCGCATCGAAGTTGATGACGCTCCGCCAGAACTTTTCACCGAAAAGGATCAACGGCATCTTCTCCATGCGTCCGGTCTGGATCAGTGTCAGGCATTCAAAGAATTCATCAAGGGTGCCGAACCCGCCCGGAAAGACCGCAATGGCCTTGGCGCGCACCATGAAATGCATCTTTCGAATCGCGAAGTAGTGGAAGTTGAAGCTGAGCTCCGGCGTGACATAGGCATTCGGCGCCTGCTCGTGCGGCAAAACGATGTTGAGACCGATCGAGGGCGCCCCTTCGTCGGCCGCGCCGCGGTTGCCAGCCTCCATGACGCCCGGACCACCGCCGGTGACGATCACATATTCATGAAAATCGAAGCCGGCCGAATATCTTGAGCAGAGCCGGGCAAATTTGCGCGCCTCGTCGTAATAGACGGAGGCCGCCTCAAGGTTTTCGCGCTGCACCTCGTTGCGCGCAGCCCATGCACTCTGGCCAGGTGCGGGAATACGCGCGCCGCCAAACATGACGACGGTGGACTTGATGTCCCGCTCCGTCAGGATCATCTCAACTTTCAGCAACTCCAGCTGGAGGCGGATCGGTCGCAGTTCCTCGCGGCAGAGAAAGTCATCATCGGCATAGGCGAGGCGATAGGACGGCGAGAGCGTTTGCGGTGTTTTCGGCACGGCGAGTGCGCGTTCCCTGTCGATCTCGCTCGACTTCAGCGGAGCCCAGACTCCATTCTTGCGCCTCAGCCTGCCGTTCTTTCCTCTTGTCATTCCAAATGCCCTTCGGTGTCTGCCAGCAACTTTGCCGGTATGTCTATCGCCTTGAATCCAGAAGCGATCTAATTCGAAAAATCATTCCATTTTAGCCGCTCATGCGATAGAGCAGATCGCGTCCAGCCGATCACATTTCCCGGAGACTTTGTCGTCTTCACGATAGAGTTCGAAGTTTAAGGATTTCCCATGAGCGCCACCGACCTTTCTTCCCTCGAAAAGACCATCGAAGCCGCCTTCGACAACCGCGACAGCGTGAACACGTCGACGAAGGGCGAAGTTCGCGATGCAGTCGAAACCGCGCTTGAGCTTCTCGATGGCGGCAAGGCACGCGTGGCCGAGCGCAGCACAGACGGCACGTGGACGGTCAACCAGTGGCTCAAGAAAGCCGTGTTGCTCTCCTTCCGCCTTAACGACATGGAAGTCGTCAAGGGCGGCTCGGGCAATTCCACTTGGTGGGACAAGGTTCCCTCCAAGTTCGAAGGATGGGGTGAGAACCAGTATCGTGACGCCGGTTTCCGCGCCGTACCGAACTGCGTCGTTCGCCGCTCGGCCTATATCGCCAAGAACGTCGTGCTGATGCCGTCCTTCGTCAATCTCGGAGCCTATGTCGGGGAAGGCACGATGGTCGATACCTGGGCGACCGTCGGCTCCTGCGCGCAGATCGGCAAGCATGTGCATCTTTCCGGCGGCGTCGGCATCGGCGGCGTACTGGAACCGATGCAGGCCGGTCCGACGATCATCGAGGACAACTGTTTCATCGGCGCCCGCTCGGAAGTCGTCGAAGGCTGCATCATCCGTGAGGGCTCGGTGCTTGGCATGGGCGTCTATATCGGAAAGTCGACCAAGATCGTCGATCGCGCCACCGGCGAAGTGATGTATGGCGAAGTGCCGCCCTACTCCGTCGTCGTCGCAGGCTCCATGCCGAGCGGCAACAAGACCATGGCGAACGGCGAGCCGGCGCCGCATCTCTACTGCGCCGTCATCGTCAAGCGCGTCGACGAGCAGACCCGCTCCAAGACCGGGATCAACGAGCTGCTGCGCGACTAAGCTCAAGTGACAGCCGGGCTCCGATCCGGTAAACAGACGGCGCTCTTTTCAGCGAGGCGGTTCGCCGCCTTGCCTTGTCTTTGCCATTCCCGCCGGATAATTCGACCGTCATGACCGCCACCGATCCCGTCGCCAATCTCCAGACCCTCATCCGCTGCCCTTCGGTGACACCCGCCGAAGGTGGCGCGCTTTCAGCGCTTGATGCCATGCTTTCACCGCTCGGCTTCAACGTGGACAAGGTCAAGGCAACGGAAGCCGGCACGACGGACGTCGAAAACCTCTATGCACGCCTGGGCGACGCTGGCCCGCATCTGATGTTTGCGGGGCACACCGACGTCGTGCCGGTCGGCGATGAAGCCTCCTGGGCGCACCCGCCCTTTGCCGCGGAGATCGCTGGCGGCGAACTCTTCGGCCGCGGCGCCGTCGACATGAAGGGCGGCATCGCCTGCTTCGTGGCGGCCGTGGCGCGGCACATTGAAAAGCATGGAAATCCGAAGGGCTCGATTTCCTTCCTGATAACCGGCGACGAAGAAGGCCCGTCGATCAACGGCACGATCAAGCTGCTGCAATGGGCGGCGGCACGTGGCGAACGCTGGGATGCCTGCCTCGTCGGCGAGCCGACCAATCCCGATGCGCTCGGCGACATGATCAAGATCGGCCGCCGTGGTTCGCTCTCCGGCAAAATCACCGTCCACGGCATTCAGGGCCATGCGGCCTACCCACATCTCGCAGACAACCCTGTGCGCGGCATGCTGCAGTTGACCAGCGCACTGATGGACCCTCCATTCGACAACGGAACGGAGAACTTTCAGCCATCCAACCTGGAAGTGACCACGGTCGATGTCGGCAATCCAGCCACCAACGTCATACCGGCGAAGACGACGGCAAGCTTTAACATCCGCTTCAACGACACCTGGACAGTAGAGACGCTGCGGGCGGAAATCCTGCGCCGTCTTGACGCCGCGGCGGCAGATGGTGCGCTGCGTCCGGGGCGCGAGGCCGTGAGATATGACCTCGTCTGGGCCGACCGGCCGAGCCATGTTTTCCTCACCCGCAACAATGCGCTGATCGCGTCGCTCTCCTCTGCCGTTGAAAGCGTTACCGGCAAGGCGCCGAAACTTTCGACCGCCGGCGGCACGTCGGACGCGCGGTTCATCAAGGACTATTGCCCCGTTGTCGAATTCGGGCTCGTCGGGCAGACCATGCACATGATCGACGAGCGCGTTGCCGTTTCTGATCTCGAAACGCTGACGCAGATCTACGAAACATTCATCGCGCGCTGGTTCGAGAATGCCGGGGCTTAGGGAAGTCCAATATTATCTGGCCGGCCTGTGGCTGCTGATCCGCATGGATAAGCGCGGCTTCCGGTTTCTCGACATGTCGGACCGCGGCATCAACCGATCCTTCTGGGCAATTGCCTGGTGCCTACCGCCGATGGGCATTTCGTGGCTCTGGTGGCGTCAGGCTTTCCTGCAGTCGATGCCGCCGGATATGGATGTCGGTCTACCCTTCTATTTCCGTCTGGGCTTGGTCGAGATGGCCAACTGGTTCGTGCCCCTGGTCCTTGCCGGGCTACTGCTGCTCGCCTTCCGCATGGGTGACCGCTTCGCGGCCGTGGTCGTCAGCGTAAACTGGCTCGGCGTGCCGCTTTCCTACATCAACGGCCTGCTGCTGGCACTGGTCTTCTTCATTCCCGGTACCGTGGGATTTGTGTCGCTCCTGCTGCTTTTCTTCATGATGGCGCAGGTCTTCATGCTGGCGCGGATTCTGCGGATGATCTTCCACGGTCACGGCTTGATGGTCGGTGCACTGACGCTCGCATTGCTGGTGCCGACGATGATGCTCGGCGAGTATCTCCAGCGCTTCCTCGGCATTTATCCGGCGTAGGTGCGCGATCTCGCACAGGCTGACTATGACAGATCGTCATCCTCGCCGTTCTCATTCGCCTGCTTGCGGCGATCGGTAATCACCGCCGGGTAATCGACCTGCATAAAATAGAGCCCGTCGGGCGGCGCCACCGGACCGCAAGCCTTGCGATCGCGCGCCTCGAGCGCGGCGCGCACATCCTCGGGCGTCCACTTGCCTTCTCCCGCCAGCTTCAGCGTTCCGGCAAATGAGCGGATCTGGTTGTGGAGGAAACTCTGCGCCGTTGCCCGGATCTCGATGAGTTCGCCGTTTCGCGTCACGTCCAGGCGGTCGAGCGTGCGTATCGGGCTGTTCGCCTGGCAGTGCGCGGATCGGAAGGTGGAGAAGTCGTGATTGCCGACCAGGATCTGTGCCGCCGCATGCATCACTTCGTGGTCCAGCGCCTTCGGCACCCACCAGGCTTTGCCCGCTTCGAGCGCCAGCGGCGCGCGCCTGCTGATGATGCGATAGAGATAATGCCGCCGCTCGGCGGAAAAGCGCGCATCGAAGAATTCACTGACTGCCTGAACATCAAGAATGGACACGCGCTCGCCGGCAAGCTTCAGATGCGCATTCAGCGCGTTCTGCAGCTTGAAGGCCGGCCATTCCTTCGACAGATCCGCGTGTATCACCTGACCCATGGCATGCACGCCGGAATCCGTACGCCCCGCACCGCGGACCGACACGGTCTCGCCGCTCAGCGAGAGGATCGCACCTTCGATCGCGCCCTGAACGGACGGGCCATTTTCCTGGCGCTGCCAGCCGACATAGGGCGCTCCGTCATACTCGACCGTCATCCGGTAGCGCGGCATCAGCCTAGCCTCGTGCCGCGCACAAGCGGGGTGCCGCGCAGGAAATCGGCTGCCGGCAGCGGCTTGCCGCCCGCCTTCTGCAGCTTGGTCAGCCGCACGGCTCCGGATGCGCAGGCAACGGCCAGATCGTCGCTCAACACCTCACCAGCAGCACCGTGCCCGCCTGCAAGCTCCGAACCCAGCACCTTTACTCGCTCTGGCCTTCCGCCAATCTCGACCTCGAACCAGGCGCCCGGAAATGGTGCCAGCCCACGGATATGATTATGCACGTCTTGCGCCGCCTTTGTGAAATCGATCCGCGTCTCGCCTTTATCGATCTTTGCGGCGTAGAGGACACCATCTTCCGGCTGCGGCGTCAGCGGCAGATCGCCCATTTCGAGCTTGCGCATCGCTTCGCCAATCACCTGGGCGCCGACCTGCATCAGCCTGTCGTGCAATTCGCCGGCCGTCATGTTCGGTCCGATGTCGACTTCGCGGGTGAGTGCGACGGGGCCGGTATCCAGCCCCTTGTCCATCTTCATCACCATCATGCCGGTCTTTTCGTCGCCCGCGATGATCGCTCTTTGGATCGGCGCCGCGCCCCGCCAGCGCGGCAGCAGGGAGGCGTGGCCATTGTAGCAGCCATGGCGTGTTCCGCTCAGAACCGCTTCCGGCAACAGCAGTCCGTAGGCGACGACCACCGCGACATCAGCATTGAGCGCACGAAAGTGCTCCCGCTCTTCCGGCGCCTTGAAATTCACGGGTGTGAAGACCGGCAGCCTGAGCAGTTCAGCAGCCTGATGGACCGGCGACTTCTGCAGGTCGAGACCACGCCGGCCGCCCGGTCGCGGCGGCTGGGTATAGACCGCAACAATCTCGTGTCCGGCGTCCACCAGCGTCCGCAATGTCGGGACCGAAAAGTCCGGCGTTCCCATAAAAATGATGCGAAGCGACATCTTTTCTCGCCAATCAAGTGTTCAGCCGTTTCAACAGCCAACGAGCCGGCTTGGCCGAAGTCTCGACCAGGCTGCTTTAGAGCACCTTCGACTTCGCCGCCTTTGTGAACTTCTTGATCACCATCTCCCGCTTCAAGCGCGAAATATGATCGATGAAGAGGACGCCGTTCAGATGGTCTATCTCGTGCTGCAGGCAAGTGGCGAGAAGGCCATCGGCCTCCGTCGCCTGTTCCTTGCCGTCACGATCGAGATATTTGACCGTCACCGCGGCGGGGCGCTCAACCTCGGCATAGTAATCCGGAATCGAGAGGCAGCCCTCTTCGTAAACCGATCGCTCGTCAGAAGACTTGATGATCTCCGGATTGATGAAGACCTGCGGCTGCTTTTCCTCGCCCTCGCGGGAAACGTCGATCACCAGCATGCGGCGCGGCACCCCGATCTGGATTGCGGCGAGGCCGATGCCGGGGGCGTCATACATCGTTTCCAGCATGTCGTCTGCAAGACGCTTGAGATCGGCATCAACTCGCTCGATCGGCTTGGAGACCTGTCGGAGAACGGGATCGGGAAGAATGATAAGTGGCTTGATGGTCATGGCGTTCCCATAGCCTATCTTTTCCGGCTAGGGAATTATTCTGAAATCCCGGAAGGCGCTTTTTTGCGCAGCCCTCCGGAATTTTGCCGTATTCGGTCAAGCGGCGCGGCGGGATGCCAGCGCCTGGCGCTCCTGAGAGCGGATATTGAAGCGCTGCAACAACGCCACGAGGTTGTCGACCTCAGCGCGCAGCCGCCGGGTTTCCGCCGACGTATGTTCAACCATGCCGGAATTCTGCTGGGTGATCGTATCCATGTTGCGGATCGCGATGCTGACTTCGTTGACCCCCGTTGCCTGATCACGCGCGGCCGCCGCGATATCTGACACGAGACGGTTGATGCCGTCGATGCGACTGATCATATCGCCGAGAGCCTCGCCCGTGCTGCTGACGATGCCGACGCCCTCATTCACCTGAATGGAGCTTTCGGAGATCAGGTTCTTGATCTCCTTGGCGGCATCGGCCGTGCGCTGCGCAAGCTGACGCACCTCCTGTGCGACGACCGCAAAGCCTTTGCCCGCCTCGCCCGCACGCGCAGCCTCGACACCGGCATTAAGCGCCAGAAGGTTTGTCTGGAAGGCAATTTCATCGATGACACCGATGATCTTAGCAATCTCGGTGGACGACTTTTCGATGCCCGCCATGGCTGAGACTGCACTTGTCACGAGTTCGCCGGAGCTCTTCGCTTTCTGCTGCGTCTCGCGCACCGCGCCGGACGCCTTTTCGGCATTTGCCGCCGTCTGGGCAACGCTAACGGAGAGCTGCTGGAGGGCGGCGGAGCTTTCCTCGACACCGGCGGCCTGCTGCGCCGTACGCAGTGCCAGATCGTCCGTTGCCTTCGAGATTACATCCGCGCCGCTCTTGATCTCGCCCGAACTGCTGCGTACCGAGGCGAACGAGACACGAAGGGCCGCAACCGCCCGGTTATAATCCTCCGCCATCTGGCCGAATTGACCCGGAAGGTCCGCTGGCAGCGTCGCTTCGAGATCGCCATTCGAGAGAGCTTCCAGTCCCCGGCGCAGGTGCGCAAGCGCAATTGACTTGTCCTCTTCCGCCTTGGCACGCTCTTCTTCCAGCGCCCGGCGCTTCTCATCCAGCGTCTCGAGATAGACGGAGATGGAATAGTCCATGTCCAGCATGCCGGCCTTGATCACCGCGGTGAGCTTTTCGGCAAGCACCTTGCCCTGCTGGCGGCCGAAGCGTGACGGCCACTGCTTTTCCATGATGCCTTTGACGAGTTCCGACATGACGATCGCGTAGCCGCCGATATACCAGCGCGGCTCCAGGCCAATCCGGGCATGCGTTTTGCCGACTGCCTTGACGCCGTTCACGTAGCTATCGTCGAAATTGCCGCCGGCGAGGTTTGCCCAGTGATCCTCCTGGCGCTTCTTGGCATGGTTGACATGGGTCTTATCGGAAAAGAAGCTGGCAACGGCAGGCGTCCTTGCGATCTTTCCGTAGAATTTTTCCAGAGCGCCGCCAACCAGCTCGCCGATAACCGGCCGCAACTCGCGCATCATCTTACGTGCCTCGCCGTCGAGGCCGATAAAATCGAGACGCTGCTTGAGTGCGTTTTCGGATTGCTGACTGGTCATGATGTATCTCTGTCTGGCGCTTGGGCGCGATAAAGGTTTGTCTCGAAAGGACAATTCGAAAATATAGTTGAGCATTAGTTAACCCAGACGATTATTTCAAAGAGCTTCAAGTCGCAGACCCAGCGATATTTTGCATCGCAATCTGCGCTGTGGATCTGTTCACGTTTTGATCTAGCCATTGCTGCCGAGTTTGTTATTGTGCCGGCATGACCAATGTTACCGACTCGCTGACAATTTCGCTCGCTGGGCTCAGCCCAGCCATGCTTGCCCTCGCAGGTGGCACCATCGCCGCCATCGTTTTAGCGCTGATTTTCCTGCTTTTTAGAAGCAGCAGCCTCCGCCGCGAACAAAATGAGGAGGCGGCGATGAGGGCCGCCGAGGCGGACGCCCGCATGGGCGAACTTCTGAAAATCCAGGCCGAGATGCAGGGACGTATCTCAACCATGGCCGAGGTCTTCGGGACACGCCAGGCCGAGCTCAATCAGGCTATCAATCAGCGCCTCGACGGCATGTCTCAGCGTGTGAGCACGACGATCAGCGAGCAGACGAAGTCGACGCACGAGAACCTCCAGCGCCTGCAGGAGCGGCTGGCAGTCATCGATGCGGCTCAGAATAATATCCAGACCCTGGCGAAGGATGTCGTCGGACTTCAGGCCATCCTCTCCAACAAGCAAACGCGCGGCGCTTTCGGACAGTCGCGCATGGAGACCATCGTCGCCGATGGGCTACCGATGGGCGCCTATGGTTTCCAGCAGACGCTCTCCAACGGCTCCCGCCCCGACTGCACCGTGCGCATGCCGAACGGCGCACCGCCGCTGGTCATCGACGCCAAGTTTCCCCTCGAGGCCTGGAATGCCATTCGCGACGCGGGCAATCCGGAGGCAACCAAGCTTGCCTCGCAGCAGTTTCGCCGCGACATGGAAATTCATATCCGCGATATCTCGGAAAAATATCTTATCCAGGGGGAAACGCAGGACACTGCCTTTCTCTTTGTTCCTTCGGAATCGATCTTCGCTGAAATCCATGAGAACTTCGAACCGGTCGTGCAAAAGGCGCATCGTTCCCGCATCGTCATCGTCTCTCCCTCGCTGTTGATGTTGTCGATCCAGGTTATCCAGGCTGTCCTGAAGGATCAGCGCATGCGCGCGCAGGCGCACGTCATTCAGGGCGAAGTCGCCACCCTCATGGATGATCTCGGACGGCTCGACGAGCGTGTTCGCAAGCTGCAGACCCATTTTTCGCAGGCGCAGCGGGATGTTGATCAGATCATCACATCGACCGACAAGCTCACGAAACGTGGCGCCAAGATCGAGGCGCTGGAATTCGAGGGAGCGGAAGCGCTCAAGGAGGAGCGTGAAAGTGCGCCTGCGGCGAAGTCGGTCGAAAGCCGCACCGGTCTCTTGAAGCTTAGAGTGGTTGACGAAGAGTGAGGCCATCGGGCACTGTCGCCTCCAAATAAAGGCTTGGACGGAACACCCTCATGATCACAGTTTTCGGCTCCATCAACATGGACCTTATCGCCACGACTGACCGGCTGCCCAAGCCCGGTGAAACGGTGGCGGGCAGCGGGTTCGCGACGGCGGCCGGCGGCAAGGGAGCCAATCAGGCACTGGCCGCACAACGCGCCGGACGGGTCGTGCATATGGTCGGCGCGGTCGGCAAGGACGAGTTCGCCGCTCCGGCGCTGGCGCTTCTTGATCAGGCCGGGACGCAGCTTGCGGGCGTCAAGCATGTCGACGGGCCGACCGGCACCGCACTGATCCTCGTAGGCGGAGACGGCGAGAACATGATCGCCGTTGTCCCGGGTGCAAACGGCACCCTTACCGCCTCGGACGCCGATCGCGCGCTTGGCGCGATGCGCGACGGCGATATTCTTGTCTTGCAGCTGGAAGTGCCAGGTTCGGCCGTCGAGCGCGCGCTTGCCGCCGCGCGCGGGAAAGGCGTAACCACCATCCTCAACCTCGCTCCCCTCACTGCCGATGCCCCGCGTCTCGGACGTCTTGCCGATATCGTCATTGCCAACGAAACGGAGTTCGAGCGCCTGGCCGGCCAAGACGGCATGAACACGGCCGACCGTGAGGCGGCACTGAAGCGCCTGCATGGAGAGACCGGCCAGACCTTGATCGTAACGCTCGGCGCCGAGGGCGTCATCGCCATCCGGGACGGAAAAATCCTGCGGGCACAGGGGCTCAAGATCGAACCCGTGGACACGGTCGGCGCCGGCGATACCTTCTGCGGCTATTTCGCCGCAAGCCTCGATGAGGGCGTGGATTTTCACAAAGCACTGCGCCAGGCAGCGGTCGCCGGATCGCTTGCATGCCTCAAGGCTGGAGCGCAGCCGTCCATTCCACTGTCTGCCGAAGTCGCAAACAAGATATAGCCTTGTCTGTTTCAACCCCCACTCGCAGAAAGCGAGTCTAGTCAAGGCATTAGCAGCCTGAATCCATAGAGTTTCATTCAAATTTAAGAGGTTTCCGGCCATCATTCTGTCGATCGCCGGGCCTCTTCTAGCAGCCCGGCAACTCAGGGCTGCTCCATGACGGCGCGGCATATCCATGCCTGTGCCGGAGAATGCGCCTCCGGTGCGTCGCTCCCGCCGAGGCACCATGTTCATCTTTCGCATGAAGTCGCTAGCCGCAAAGCTCATCCTGATCACTGGCGCGGCCATCGCGCTCGTCTTGTTGGTCTCCAATCTCTATCTGATCGATCAAACGCGCGACCGCGTCCAGACTCTGACGATGGATCAGGCCGATCTCGAAGCCAAATCGATTGCCAACGAGATCGCCGGCGCTGTTGGCGAACTCGGCAGTGCAGCCCGCTCGATGTCGGGCGTCCTCGGTCGCGGTCTCGACGGCAAGGACTTTGATCGCAAGGGCATGATCAATGTTCTCAAGGCCAATCTCGAGCAGAACGCTTTCGCCTTCGGCAGCTGGTTCTGCGAGCAACTCGGCGCTTTGGACGGCAAGACGACGGAGATCGCCAACAACCTCGACGAGGGCACGAACAAGAATGGCGCCTTTTCGCCCTACTGGTCGAAGACGAAGGACGGCGCCATCCAATTTTCGACCTTTGACAACGATTATACAGCCGAGTGGTGGAAGCTTGCGGCTGAGAGCGGCAAGGGCGCCATCACGGCGCCGTATCTTGCAGAGGGCACGGACGTCCCGACGCTGCTGACCTCAATCGCCTATCCAGTCATATCCGGCGGAAAGATGGTCGGCGTCGAAGGTGTCGATATCTCGCTGAAATCGCTGACCGACAAATTGCAAGCCCTGCATCCCTTCGGTTCAGGCCGCGTCAACCTTCTCGCCCAGAACGGTAACTGGATCGTTGCGCCGCAGCCCGATCTCATGTCCAAGCCTTACGGCGAAGGCGATGGCGCGACCGAGGTGAAGGCAGCCCTTTCCTCGAACACGGCCGGTGTCGTCAGAAACCTGACTTTCAATGGCAACGAACCTTTCGATCGGGTCGTCTATCCGTTTGCAGTCCCCGGCCTCAATGCGACTTGGGTGGTGCTTGTCGACGTGCCGCATAGCGCCATCAATGCACAAGTCCAAGCCCAGACTTACATCATGATCGCGGCCGGCATCGTTGTCCTCGGCGCAGTCCTGCTGGCGCTCTATTTCGCCGTGCGCGGTCTTGTTCAGAACCCGCTCGGCGGCCTCGTCGCCAGTGTTCGCGCGCTCAGCAACGGCAAGTACGAGGAACCGGTGGCCGGTCAGGATCGTGCCGACGAGATCGGTTCGGTTGCCAAGGCCCTCGAAGGGTTCCGCTTTGCACTTGCCGATACGCAGCGCCTGGAAGCAGAAGCGAACGATCAGCGCCATGCCGCCGAAAGCGAGCGCAGCCGCTCGGAAGCCGAACGCCAGGATGCCGTCGCTCTCCAGCGGCAGATCGTGTCTGTCGTAGGCGCCGGTCTTTCCGAACTGTCGCAAGGCAACCTCGGCCACCGCATCACGGTGGAGTTCCCGGGTGAATACGCCAAGCTAAAGGAAGATTTCAACGGGGCTCTCGCAAGCCTCGAGGAAACCGTCAACACGATGAACCTCAGCGTCGTAAACATCGGCTCGGGCACGAGCGAAATCAGCAACAGCGCCTCGGACCTTGCCAAGCGTACGGAACAGCAGGCGGCAAGTCTGGAAGAGACCGCCGCCGCCCTCAACGAGCTGACGGCGCAGGTCAATTCCAGTGCGGAGAATGCACGCACGGCCGCGGATAATGTCAATCTCGCCTGCGAAGACGCGGAAAAGTCCGGCGAAGTCGTACAAAAGGCAATTGCTTCCATGCAGGGCATCGAGCAATCGTCGACGGAGGTCTCGCGGATCATCGGCGTTATCGACGAGATTGCCTTCCAGACGAACCTCCTGGCGCTGAATGCCGGGGTCGAAGCCGCCCGTGCCGGCGAGGCAGGCAAGGGCTTCGCAGTGGTCGCACAGGAAGTCAGAGAGCTGGCGCAGCGGTCCGCCAATGCCGCCAAGGAGATCAAGACGCTGATCAACACCTCGGCCGTCCAGGTGAAGGAGGGCGTCGAATTGGTCGGCCGCGCCGGCGGCACGCTGCACAAGATTTCCGAGCAGGTCATGAACATCAACGGGCTCATCCGGCAGATTTCAGCCTCCGCCAGCGAACAGGCGATCGGCCTCAAGGAAATCAACCAGGCCATGAACCAGATGGACCAGGTCACCCAGCAGAATGCGGCGATGGTGGAAGAGGCGACGGCCGCCAGTGTTGCGCTCAACGACGAAGCGCAGACGCTCAACGCTCTCGTCCTCCGCTTCCGCGTGTCGGGTCAGAGCAATGCGAGCACGCTACGCTCGACGGCACAGAAGATGCGCTCCGCTGCAGCGCCGGCCCCTGCCTACCGTTCCGCGGCTCCAGCACCGCGCCGGCCTCTTCCGCAGTCACACGGCTCGGCAGCCATTGCGCAGGACGATTGGGAAGAATTCTGAGCGATCAGCTTCCGCAAACGAAGAGAGGCGCCTGAGCTCAGGCGCCTCTCTTCGTTTAGGCCATCAACTGCCGCTCAGGCGGCGTTCGATGCCTGCTCTTCGTTGAGGAAGGCATAGATCGCCGACGCGGAATCGGTGGCGCGCAATTTCGCGACGAGGTCCTGATCGCGAAGCACGCGTGCGATGCGCGAGAGCGCCTTCAGGTGATCCGCCCCTGCCCCTTCCGGAGCAAGGAGAAGAAACACCAGATCGACCGGCTGATCATCCAGGGCTTCGAAATCGACCGGACTTTCCAGCCGCGCAAAGACGCCTACGATCGAGCGCACGCTCGGAAGCTTGCCATGCGGAATGGCGATGCCGTTACCGACACCCGTCGAGCCGAGGCGCTCGCGCTGCAGAACGATGTCGAAAATTTCCCGCTCGGAAAGCCCGGTAACCTTGGAGGCCTTTGCGGCCAGCTCCTGAAGCAACTGTTTCTTGGAATTTACCCTTAGGGCGGGAATGATCGCATCCTGGTGCAGCAGATCTGCCAATGCCATTTCTTTTTCCTTTTGTCGCCGAAACCGGATGATTGGGAAACGGCGCCGCCGCCGCTACCCATCACCCGGATGTCAGCTCTTGATATTGGCTGCGTCGATCCAGCCAATATTACCGTCATGCCTGCGGTAAACGATGTTCAAATGTTCCTTGCCCGGGCTGCGGAACAGAAGCAGCGGTTCGTCTGTCATATCGAGCGCCATGACGGCGGTCGCAACAGACATGGTCTTCAACTGCTTCGTGCTCTCGGCAACAATTGCCGGGGCAAAATCGTCGGGAACCTCTTCTTCATGGTCCGGGACAGCGTCCATCACCGTATAGGCGACTTCGGCTGACCCGTTAAGATGGTTTCCGGCATGGTGATCCTTGAGCTTGCGCTTGTAGCGGCGCAGACGCTTCTCGATGCGCTCCGAAGCGGCCTCGAATGCCAGCTGCGGATCCATTGCCTCTCCTGCTGCATGCAAAACCACCCCGCTATCGAGATGAAGCTTGCAATCGGCGGAAAAGCGCGCACTCGATTTCTCGACAATCACCTGCCCAGAATATCCTCCGTCGAAGTACTTCGTGATGGCCGTGTCCATTTGGTCCTCGATCCTCTGACGAAACGAGTCACCAATTTCCATATGTTTACCGGATACACGCACACTCATGGAGTTTCCCTTCTTATAAGTGGTTGCGGCACCAGTTTACGCCAAGGCTACAGCTCATCCAAGCACTTCGCGCAAACTCAAGCAAGATCGGCTTAAGTTGCGTGCTTCAAGCGCCCTGAGGATGATGGGGATAAGTCTGAACGCTTCACAGCGCCAATTGCGGCGGCCTTCTAGCGGCACGTTAACAAAAAGTCAACGGCCGGGCGTGTCACATATTTGGATGCACTGATAGGGTTGATCTGGCATGGCTTTCTAAAAGCCGGAAACCTTCGCCAAAGCTCGCTTCTCACGCCGCCGTTGAACGGAAGAGGGTATGTTCATCGCTTCCCGGTATTTTGCAACCGTACGGCGAGCGAGATCGATGCCCTCCTTCTTCAGTATGTCGACAATGTCATCGTCGGAGAGGACAGCATCCGAACCCTCCTGCATGATCAGGGCGCGGATCCTATGGCGAACCGCCTCGGCCGAATGACTTTCACCGCCTTCCACCGCACTGATCGATACCGTGAAGAAATATTTGAGTTCGAAAAGGCCACGCGGCGTCAGAATGTATTTGTTCGAGGTGACGCGGCTGACCGTCGACTCATGCATTTTGATTGCATCGGCAACGGTCTTTAGATTCAGGGGCCGCAGATGGTCGACGCCATGCATCAGAAAGGCATCCTGTTGACGAACGATCTCGCTGGCCACCTTCACGATCGTCTTTGCGCGCTGATCGAGGCTGCGCGTGAGCCAATTGGCGTTCTGAAGGCATTCCGACAAGAATGCGTATTCGCTGGAGTTCTTGCTCACATTGGCGAAATAGGACTGGTTGACCAGCACGCGAGGGAGTGTATCCGGGTTCAACTCCACCAGCCAGCCGCCATCCGAAGACGCCCGCACGACCACATCCGGCATGATCGCTTCGGAAATGCCCGTCTGGAAGCTGCTACCAGGCTTCGGATTCAGCTGGCGGATCTCCGCGAGCATGTCGAGCAGGTCTTCCTCGTCAACGCCGCAAAGCCGCTTGAGCGTCGCAAAATCGCGCCGTGCCAGCAGTTCGAGGTTGGAGATGAGCGCCTGCATGGCGGGATCGAAGCGATCTTTCTGCTTCAGTTGGATCGACAGGCACTCGGCCAGGTTGCGAGCGAAAACGCCGGGCGGATCGAGCGTCTGTAACGCGGCAAGAACATGTTCGGCCGTCGTGAGATCGGCGTTCAACCTGCCGCCGATCTCAGCAACGTCGCCCTGCAGATAACCAGCCTCATCGAGCTGGTCGATCATCTGCTGCGCGATCAACCGGTCAGCCATATCCGGCAGAATGAATGGAACCTGTTGCGCGAGGTGATCCTTGAGCGAAACCTGCCCTGCAACAAAATCGTCGAGATCGTAATTCTCGCCGTCGCCGCTTCCCGGCATCGACTTCCACTGACTGATCAGCTCCGGTGCATCAACCCGCGCCGGCGCTCCATCGTCCTGAAAGACGTTCGCATAATTGGCGTCCAGCTCTTCTTTCAGCCGGCTGCCGTTACCCTCGGTACCGTTGTCGTACCAGTCTCCGGAAAGCGCATCGGCGCGGTCGTCATCCGGCTGGCGTCCGTGCGCCTCATCCTGCGGGTCGTAATCACTGCCGGTTTCCGCATCATCTGACGGAAATTCGAGCAACGGGTTTTTCTCGACTTCCTGGGCAATGAACTGGACCAGTTCGACATGCGTCATCTGCAGCAACTGGATGGATTGCATCAGTTGCGGCGTCATGACCAACGACTGGTTCTGTCGCAGGAAAAGATTGGCTGACAAAGCCATAGCCGACGCGAAACTCCCGTTCATTTTCCCGGGAAACCACGCCTGAACAATCGTCCGGGCCGCGGAAACCAACTTGGCCCAAAAATTGCTTTTTTATCCTATTTGGTCAAGCGCCAGTATGACAGGAAGGCGAATTTCGATCGCCTTAGATCCTGTCAGAGGCTGAATTTATCGCCCAGGTAGAGCCGGCGCACTTCAGGATTGTTGACGATGTCGTTCGCCCGGCCGTGCGTCAGCACTTCGCCAGCATGGATGATGTAGGCGCGATCAATGAGACCGAGGGTCTCGCGCACATTGTGGTCGGTAATCAAAACGCCGATGCCACGCGCCGTCAGATGATGTACGAGGTTCTGGATGTCAGCGACCGAGATAGGGTCAACGCCCGCAAAAGGCTCGTCCAGCAACATGAAAGTCGGATCGGTTGCAAGCGCGCGAGCGATTTCCAGACGGCGCCGCTCGCCACCCGATAGCGAAACCGCCGCCGCCTTTCGCAGCTTGGAGATATGGAACTCTTCCAGGAGTTCATCCAGCTTCTTCTCGCGCTCTGCCTTGTTCTTCTCGTGGACTTCGAGCACGGCCCGGATATTCTCCTCGACCGTCAAGCCACGAAAGATCGAAGCCTCCTGCGGCAGATAGCCGACCCCGAGGCGCGACCGGCGATACATCGGCATCGTCGTCACGTCATTGCCGTCGATTTCGATGGTGCCCTCGTCCACCGGAACCAGACCTGTGATCATGTAAAAACAGGTCGTCTTACCGGCTCCGTTAGGCCCTAGGAGGCCAACGGCTTCGCCGCGCCGTACGACCAGCGACACGCCATTGACAACGCGCCGCGTACCATAGGTCTTCGTGAGGCCGCGCGCGATCAGCGTCCCCTGGTAGCGACTCTTGTCCCCGCCGGCACCGGGATCCGCTGCGGATTGCGGCCCGGACTTGCCGAACGCGGTTAAAAACGAAAATAATTTCACGTCGGGAGGCCGGTTTCAGTTCTTTTTCTGGGATTGCGGATCGAGCTGAATCTGGACGCGCCCCCCGCAGCTATCCAGTTGCGCGTGTCCGGTCTGCATCTCAACGGTGAGCTGGCAGCCTGTGAAGACGTTCGGCCCATCGGTCAGCACGACCTTGTCGCCCTTCAGGATGAAGAGCTGCTTGGCCATGTCAAAGGAGCCGTCGTCGGCTGTTGCTGTTTGGGTGCCTGAGCTCAGGAAAACCTTGTCGGTAACGATGATGTGGTCAATATCGGCATTGCCGGATGAAATGGAAGCGGCAGCTGCATCGGGCTTTGAACCGTCTGCCGGCGCCTTTGAGCCATCTGGCTGTGCCTTGTAGAAGACAGTCATATGGCCGGCCTCCAGGGTTGTTGTTCCCTGCACGACCTTTACCTTGCCGGTAAAATCGGCCTTGTGCTCCTGATCGTGAATCTCCAGCTTATCGCTTTCGATCTGGATCGGTTTGTTGCTGTCGAGCTTTAAGCCATTCATCTGGCTCGTTGTGGCTTGTGCGAAAGCTGCCCCCGCAGTCACCAGAAGCGCCAAGGCGCAGCCGCTGAGCGCTAAGCCAGACTTGCGAATTGAAGAGTGACTATCTTTTGTCATGAGTGACCCGGCTGTTAGGTGCCCTGTTTGCGAATGACGGTTGGATCGACATTCATGCGCACGTTCCCCTCGAATGTGATCACGCGCCCCTTATCCGTCATCTGAAGCGAATCCGCAACAACCGATGCACCGTCTTTTTGAATGTGGATCGGGGTATCCGTCGTCATCTTGCCGCCCTTGATATCGAGCTTGGCAGACTGGAAATTCGCCGTCAGACCGTTACTGAGCAGAATGGTGAAGGGGTCGTTCATCACAAGATTGTCGGTGGCGCGGTCGTAGTCGGCTGTGGAGGCCTCGACGCGGGCAATCAGATCGTCGTGGACCGGCACTGCCGCCTTGATCGTTTCGAGCGTGATGAGATTGGGATTCTTGATGTCCTGCAGCGCGCGCTCGGCGAGCATCGAATAGTTGATGCCATCGGAATTGCGTCCGGCGATTGCCGGTTTTTCCATGACGACCTTCCCGTTTTCGATCTTGGCGCCTTCGATTTTCAGGTTTTCCGGCAGATAAGCGCGGACCATCGAGACCGCAATGAAGGCCAGCGAAACCATGACGGCAGCGACAGGCAACAAGATCTTCAGGCGCCGGACGCGCGCGGAATGGAAAAGCGCAGCCGTATAGGCGCTCCGTTCAGGCCTGGCAAAGGCAGGCGTCCCGCTGCTGTTTAACGTGTTGAGCATTACGTGTCCGTGTCGGTGATCGGGGCCTGTATATAGGGAGTGCTTCACCCGATCACAGATCGTTTCGCATTATTACACTGGCTTGCCAATATGGATTTTTTTTTGCAACAAGCAAATAAGGCAAGAAAACGAGGCACACCGGCATTTCCGAAGGTGGAGCGCCGCCTTATCTGATGCCGTGTTGCATGTGGCCGCCCCCGCGGCTCTGGAGGACTTTATGGACAGTTCGACGATCGCGGATCGCCGCAGGATTCGCCGCAAACTCAGTTTCTGGCGCATCGCCGCGGTGGTGCTTTTTGTCGCGCTCGGCTTCGCGCTCTACGAATTTATCGCGGGCGACATCGAGACAGGACGGCCGCACATCGCCCATGTCACGATTTCCGGCCTTATCACCGACAACGACGAACTCCTTGAGCGGCTCAAGAAGATCGAGGAGAGCGATCGCGTCAAAGGCGTTATCGTTTCCATTTCCTCCCCGGGGGGTACGACCTACGGCGGCGAAAAGATATTCAAGGCGATCCGGGCAATCGCAGCGAAGAAGCCGGTCGTCTCCGACGTCCGAACGCTGGCGGCTTCCGCTGGCTACATGATCGCGACCGCCGGCGATACGATCATTGCCGGAGAAAGCTCGCTCACCGGCTCGATCGGCGTGATTTTTCAGTACCCTCAGGTCCAGCCTTTGCTTGATAAGCTGGGGGTCTCGCTACAGGAGATTAAATCGTCGCCGCTGAAGGCGGAGCCGTCACCTTTCCATCCGGCCAGCGAAGAGGCCAAGGCCATGATCCAAAACATGGTCATGGATAGCTATGGCTGGTTTGTCGATCTCGTCGCCGATCGCCGCAAACTCCCACGCGATGAAGCGCTGAAGCTGGCGGACGGCACGATTTTTACCGGCCGTCAGGCGGTAAAGCTAAAGCTCATTGACCAGATCGGCGGCGATGCCGAGATCCGCACTTATCTTGCCGGGCGAAACGTCAGTAAGGATCTGCCGATCGTCGATTGGAACAGGAAGAGCAGCACACCTTTTCTGCTCGCCGACGCTGTTTCCAGGCTCGCAGTGTTGTTCGGGTATGGCGATCTCGTGAAGGGTCAGGACATCGCCGCAATTCTGCCCCAAAAGTTGCTCCTTGACGGGCTCGTTTCAGTTTGGCAGTTTGGCCGGGATTAATAAGAAATCAATAATTTAAGGGGGAGACCGTGATCAAGTCGGAACTGGTGCAGATTGTTGCAGCGCGCAACCCGCATCTTTATCACCGGGATGTCGAGAACATCGTCAACGCGGTTCTCGACGAGATCACCGATGCGCTCGCAGCGGGCAACCGCGTGGAGCTGCGCGGCTTCGGCGCATTTTCCGTCAAGAATCGTCCTTCGCGCTCCGGCCGCAATCCGCGTACGGGCGACACCGTCTTCGTCGAAGAGAAGTGGGTGCCCTTCTTCAAAACCGGCAAGGAGTTGCGCGAGCGGCTGAATCCCGGCCAGGCGGATCAGGAAGACTGAGGCTGATCCGGGTTGCGACGAAACCGCGCTTGAACTTCGCGCACACCTTTCTATTCTGGTG